>JADILX010000108.1 GCA_017695025.1 Candidatus Cryptobacteroides excrementavium | reverse complement strand
GGTATTGACCGGCATCTCAAGTCTGGCCACCATCACTTCCCGGCTTGTGCCTTTGAGAAGATTGCCCGTAAGACTTCCGAAAAAAGAATCCAGTATGCTGCTCTTCCTGTGAAGTCCGATGACAATACATGTCACCGCATGCTCCTTGATAGTGTGGACTATACCGGATGATATGCTGATGTCGTATCTGCTCACCATTTCAGCCCTCACATTGGCTGCCGACGCTATTTTTGCCGCCTTTTCCACATTACGGCGTCCTGTTTCCTCGGAGACCGTGTCGTTGTTGTCATCGATGACATTCAGGGCCACAAGCCCGTCTTTCTGCCTCCTGTCCTTGATCATGAGGGCAAGATTGACCAGATTGTCTATGGTCTCCGGATTGGCCACCGGAATCAGTATTTTTTCCTTGGTCTTGCCAGCATCGGGAGAGATTGCGCCTGACTTGTCGTCCACGGCAAATTTCCGGCAAGCCCGTTCTGTCTCTATTGTGGATATGATACAGGTGAAAAGTATCATGACGATCGTCCCGTTCAGGACATCATCGTTAAGGAGCCGCTCACCGTTCCTCATCACAATCTCATGCCCTACAAGGACAGCGGCAAGGGTGGCAGCCGCCTGGGCATTGCTCAAGCCGAAAATCATCGTCCTCTCGCCTGACGAGAGCCTGTATATCTTCTGTGTGATGAATGCCGCAAGCCACTTGCTCAATGTCGCCACCACTGTCATCACAACGGCGACCTTCAGGGCAGTACCACCGGTAACGAAACTGCGCACGTCGATTATCATGCCCACCCCTATCAGAAAATACGGGATGAAAAGGGCATTGCCGACAAACTCAAGCCTGGACATCAGAGGCGAGACTTTAGGCACAAGAGGATTTAGCACCATGCCTACAAGAAAAGCCCCGAGAATACCTTCCATTCCTGCAAGGGAGATAAGGCCGCCCCCGAGGAACACAAGGGCAAGCACAAACACGAACTGCATCACGGCGTCATCATACTTCCGGAAGAAGAAACGTCCGATTTTCGGGAACACGAAGATGATGACAAGGCAGATAAGTGTCACTTTCAGACTCAGCATGAGCCAGTAGACAGGTGTGGCCGAGCCGTTGAACAAACCGCTTATAAGAGCGAGCACCACAAGTGCAAGAGTGACAGTAACGGCTGTCCCTCCTATAGAGATGGTGACACTCCGCTGCCGCGACAGTCCATACCTGCTTACAATAGGATATGCTATGAGGGTATGGGATGCATACATGCTGGCAAGGAGGACGGACGTCAGGGCGCCGAACCCGAGAAATGTCATGCTGCTCCATATGCCCAGGGCCATCGGTATGGCAAATGTCAGAAGCCCGAACACGAGTCCCTTCACCTTGTTCTTGCGGAAATCTTCCATGTCCATTTCAAGACCGGCAAGGAACATTATATAATACAGCCCGACCTGGCCGAAGAGTTCAAAACTGCTGTCGCGCTCAAGTATGTTCAGCCCGTGTTCACCGATGAGCACACCGGCAAGTATCATCCCGATGATATGCGGAATCCTCAACTTGTTCAGAAGCAGAGGGGCAAACAATATGATGACAAGGACTATCAGGAATATCCATGTCGGATCTTTGACCGGAAGGCTCAGGAGAACGCTCGTCATAGTCATATCATGAATTTCAGAATCTGGTTAACTTCATGTCTGCAAGCACAATTGAGGTCATGGCCTCTACTACGGGAGGAGTCCGGAGTGCAAAACATACATCATGCCTGCCCGGGATTTCAAGTCCGGTTTCTTTCCCCCCGGTAAAGTCATACGTACGCTGCTGTCTGCCTATGCTGGAAGTAGGCTTGAACGCAACCCGGAACACAAGCGGATTGCCATTGGTTATGCCGCCGTTTATCCCGCCGGCACCGTTCCTGGAGCACTTCCCGTCAGGAGAAACGATAGGGTCATTGTGCTCAGAGCCTTTCATTGCCGATGCCCGGAAACCGTCTCCGAACTCTATGCCCCTCACTCCCGGGATAGAAAACACTGCATGGGACACCATTGATTCGACCGAATCAAAGAACGGTTCTCCGAGACCTACAGGCAATCCTGTCACCGTGCATTCCACTATACCGCCCAGAGAATCTCCTTCGGCAATGGCGGCATCAAGTTCAGGACGCCACAATTCCGAGTCTGAAAAATGGCACTGCCCAGGCTCGCCTGACCCGATATTCTCATCCGGGCCGGAACAATTGCGCGGAG
Organism: Candidatus Cryptobacteroides excrementavium; assembly: GCA_017695025.1. GTDB lineage: Bacteria > Bacteroidota > Bacteroidia > Bacteroidales > UBA932 > Cryptobacteroides > Cryptobacteroides excrementavium. Next base: position 5,031 of record JADILX010000108.1, on the reverse strand, counting down.
AGGAATCTGCCCCATGAATAGCCCGGCTCAAGGCATCCTGTCTGGAAACACCTCCAATGGCAATCACCGAAGCCACGACATCGACCCCGTCCCATCTGATGGAGTCCACGGCATGGGAGCCTGCATTTACCGACTGGGCATAGACATTGTTTTCCGTCAGCACTTTTCTGGCTACTGTCCCTGCAGCAGTCACCGGCAATGTAAGCCTTCCGGAAAAATGGCCTCCTCCACGTGGGTCATTGAAATCATTCCATTTGACCCCTGCGACAAAATCCGCATGACCCGGACGCGGGATTTCCTTGAAAAGGGAATAGTCCGAAGACCTGGTATCCCTGTTCCTGAAAAATATGGCAAGCGGTGCCCCTGTGGAATGCCCGCCGAGGACTCCGCTCAATATCCGAGGGATATCATCCTCGCGTCTCGGCGTCGTCCCTTTCGCCCCGCTCCTGCGTCTGCTGATATCTTCCCCAAAGTCCTGCTCATCAATGCAGATGCCTGCCGGCACCCCGTCAATGACTACGCCTACCCCGTCTCCATGTGATTCTCCGAACAAGGAGATTCTGAAATTACGTCCAAAAGTATTCATGGCTGTCAAATCTGGTTATTTCCTTGAACAATCGCTGCCGTCATCTGCCTGAAAAGGGACAGGTATTCCGGACAGGATTTAGACACACATTCAATATCATCAATATCAACCGGGCTTCCGGCCCCGAGCTCCGCCACTTTCAATGCCATCACCATCCTGTGGTCATGCCATGAAGAAAAACTTCCGCCTCTAAGCAAGTTCCCCGTCAGAATCCTCCATGCCAATGGATGGCCCTCTACAGACATGACGCCGTCGCTAATGGACGCTTCAACACCCAGACGGGACAGCATCCCGAGAATGGCCACCCCCCTGTCGCACTCCTTGCCGCCAAGCCGTCCTGTACCGGAAATATGGCTCGTACCATTACAGAATGCAGCAAGTACGGCCACTGCGGGGAAAAGATCCGGGCAATGCGTCAGGTCGGCCGAAAAAGCATATAACGGGGCCATATGCACTGTTATATCCCCTTTTTCGTCTCCTGTCTGGGACAGACTGGCGCCGGCATCTGCCAGAATATCCATGATGGCAACATCTGCCTGGGAAGATGAAGTCGACAGCCCTGACAAAGTGACTTTACCGAAGACCGCCCCTGCAACAAGAAAATTTGCCGCTGCGCTCCAGTCGCCTTCAAGAGCAATATCGGAAGCCCTGTATCTCTGGCCTCCACCTATCCCGAACTCCATATCCGTACAATACGCGGCATCGCCGCCCGAATCAAGGAAATCCTTGCCTCCATACATCTGGACGGATACATGCACCCCGAATGATTTCATCACTTCGAGAGTCATCAAAATGTACGGGATACTCTTTGGTTCATGCACTGTGAGCACAGAGCCGGCTTCTGAAAGAGGCAAAGACATCAGCAGCCCGGTTATCGCCTGCGAACCGTCTTTCCCTGACACTTCAGCCTGACCGGATGACAGATGTCCCGAAATCCTCACAGGGACATGACATGTTCCATCCGGGCCGGATGCCCCCGCAAGCGACACGGAAAACCGAGACATTGTCTCTTTCAGACCGCCAAGCGGACGTCCGGACAGGGACTTCTCCCCTGTCAGCACAACAGGAGTCCTTGAGACCATGGAAAGCAACGGCACCATAAGCCTTGCAAGCAGCCCTGACTCCCCCACATGCATGGTGTCAAGGCCCAGGCATTGAGGCCCTGCATCTATCCCTTCTATCTCGAGTTCATCTTCGTTTCTTATAATTCCTGCACCCAAGGTCTCTGCCACAGAAAGAGCGGCCTCGCTGTCATCACATGGCGAATATCTCCTGATATGTGAAACGCCTCCGGCAAGAGCAGCAGCAATTATCGCCCGCTGCGCAAGACTTTTGGAGGCCGGCATCGGCACTGAAACGGACTCCGTGCCAATGAATCTGAACCCTCCATATACCATCTCTGACATCTGCGATGCAGTCCATTGGCCGGGGGCAGCAGCATTCTTATCATCTGTAGAAGCATAGGTAAAAGGCGCCCCTTCGCGCAGACAGTCTATTCTTGACATGCGCCCTTCATCTCCCATACAGAATGCCAGAAGTGTCCCTGTGGCATATCTGCCATACAAGGACATTACTCTCTCCACGTCAGCCGATGATCTTGCACAAGTGACAATCTTTACGATATCCGCTCCGGCACTGAAACATTTGTCTGCAATGGAATACAAGGCATCAAGACTTCCGGTACCTTCAAAATCATGAAACGACCGTATACAAAATACCCCGGACTCTGAAGCGGCTTCCACAATACGGCCTGCCATCTCCGCAGGGGCATCAATCTCGACGTCGACATAAGCAGCCCCGCCTTCAATAGCCGCCAGCAGCCGGTCTTCACATATGGAGGCCGCCTCTTCAAGGCTGAGGGAAGGAGCGGCAGCAGCCACCTCGGATACCCGGCATGTCGCCACCGCAGGTACATCCTGGGAAAAGCACTCCTCTATCTCGTCAAGGGACAGGGAGCACCGGTCAAGACGGACTTCTGCCATCCTGCATCCCGCAAGCACCGCCAGAATCTCCTGGAGCGTCTTATGCTGTATTACAGTACAAATCATTTCCCGTTGCCCCCAATCTATATAGTTTCAACCTTAAGTTCCCGCCATAATCCACACATGCATCTCAGACATCATGTGTACAACGCCATGGAACACATGCCTTTGCCACACTACTCTCCAGCCAGCAAGGCTACAGCCATAGCCAGCACACGCATTTCAGACATCATGTGTACAACGTCATGGAACACATGCCTTTGCTGCACTACTCTCCAGCCAGAAAGGCTACAGCCTCCTCTGCAGTCATATCATATTCCATAGTCTCTCCTATACTGCGTATCAATATGAAATGTATCTTACCTCCTTCCGCCTTCTTGTCCCGGGCCATGGCACCGGCGAGTTCCCGAAGCGGGAACGGGCAGTCGACCGGAAGCCCGCATGCCATAAAATCTGCTCTCAGTTTTCCTGCAAGCCCGGCCGGTGCCACACCGACTGCCTCGGAAAGTCTTGTAGCCAATATTATCCCTACGGAGACTGCCGCTCCATGTGACATGGCAAGTCTGCTGCATTGCGCCCTGAGACAGGAAATATTGCCGCCAGTCTCATCCGCATCTTCTTGCCGGGAATGTACATACCATTCCATAGCATGCGCAAACGTATGGCCCAGATTCAGCATTCGTCTGCAGCCGGTTTCAAACTGGTCTTGCGACACGATATCCGCCTTTACAGCAGCAGCCGCAGCAACAAGATCCCCGAGTTGCCTGAGATTCCCTTCCACAAATGCGCTGAACCTGTTCTGCCTTTCAGTCTCATCCGCAGAATTTTCATCCTCATCCACAGTATATATACTGCCGTCCCCTCGAATATCTTTCTTCTGCCTGCAGGCCGGGCTACCGTCGCGCCCTACACATTTGTCTGCATCCAGGCAATGTCCCCGTTCCATAACAATGGCGCAATCCCCTGCTGCGGAGATATTTTCATCCCGCAAAGCCTTATACAGAGACTTGAAATAGGAGACAGCAGATACATAATCGCCATTGTCAGAAATGATGAATGTCTTCAGCATCTCAGCCGCTCCGGACAAAAAATCCCTGTAGGACAAGGCAGACAGCACTTCAGGGCATATCCAGGTGAAGTCAGGCTGACGGATTGTTCCAAGCATGTTCTTGTAGCATGACATGTTCACCCCTGTCTTCCCACCTATGGATGCATCCACCTGCGCAAGCAGTGTAGTCGGCACATATGCAAACCGGATGCCCCGCTTATAGATAGAGGCAGCAAATCCGGCTATGTCAGTAATAATCCCGCCACCTATACCGAGCAGCAGGGCATCCCTGTCAGCCCCGTTTTCGAGCAGCCACCGGCATATGTCCACCACAGTTTCAATCGTCTTGGTGTCTTCTGTCGCAGCCAACGGATACATGGACCGGATTCCGGCAGCAGAGACAAAATTATTGAAATCTGCAATCCTGTCTCCGGCATTTCTGTCATATACTGCAAAAACGGCAGGATAACTGTCGAGCAGCCCGGAAATTTCCGTCAGACTGCTCCCGACAAAAATCCGGCTGGCAGGCCTGTCCCTGTCCAGGACATCCATTTCCCGGCATTTGCTCCGGCCATCTCCGGAAGAATGCACTTTTGCTCCGTCCATATCCTCTTTCTACGCAATTTACGCTGATACACGCAGGCATCGGCTTACTGATACGCCACTGGCTGGGGCTTAGCCTGATATGCAGGCATTGGTCATCTTCGCCTACCACTACAGCAACAATCCGCAGCCCTGCAGTCCCCCAGCCCCACATGCCAGCAACAACAGCACCGCATTACAAATATACGCAGAAGCCAAGAGTAATGAAAATGAACTTGTTCGATTTTCATTACCGAGGCGCAACAGTATATGTGGCGCATTAGCGACAAATATACGCAGAAGCCGAGTGCAGAGCAAATGTTTTTGCTATGCCGAGGCGCAACAGTATAAATGGCACTTAGTGCCAAATATACGCAGAAGCCGAGTGCAATGCAAGTTTACTTGCAAGTGTTGAAAAAAGAAAAACCTTGAAATTGCTACACTCAGTACACAATTCAAGGCATACAAAATAGAAATAAACACACAACAACAATTGTATATAGCACAACTCGTGCCAAATAACAATATTGTCACCCTGCCGGCACCCCGGCAAAACGAGGCGCAAAGATAACTAAATTGCCGGAAAAAACAATTTTTCTTCCACGGCTCTCAGGATTGATATTGCATTTTAATTCAAATTGTAATACCTTTGCCGTCCAATCTGATCTACTCGCATGCCCGGATGGCGGAATCGGTAGACGCGTTGGTCTCAAACACCAATGTCCGAAAGGATGTGCCGGTTCGACCCCGGCTCCGGGTACACAGATAGCCTCATAATCGCTTGATTATGAGGCTTTTTAATTTTAGCAGGGTGTACTAAAGGAGTACTATTC
>JADILX010000107.1 GCA_017695025.1 Candidatus Cryptobacteroides excrementavium | reverse complement strand
GTTCTTGAGTGTGTCAGGGTATCTGTCGAGTTGGGACTTGAGCACTTCATAGGTCGCAAGGGTGTCCGCCTCTGCAGCATGTGCATTTTCAAGTTCCTTGCCGCAGTAGAACCTGTAGGCAGCCTTGAGATTGCGGGGCTCCATCACGTGATAGATGTTCTGCACATCCACCATCCTCATCTCATGAAGATTGATCTTAAGGTCTTTGTGCATGTATTTGCGGACTCTTTCTATCTCTTCCGCAAGCATAGGCAGGTCGAATTTCGTGGAATTGAAGCCTGACAGGTCGCTTCCCAGCATCCAGTCCACTACTTCATCCGCTATGTCGGAAAATCTCGGGCAGTCCTCCAGATCCTCATCGCTGATGCCATGCACCGCCTTTGCGCTCGGGGTGATTTTTTTCTGGCATTGCTGCTGATAATCCCACGGCTTTACCCTCCAGGTCTTTATGCGTTCTTCGGAGCCCGGAAAAATTTTTACAAAACTGAGTTCTATGATTGCATCGGACGCAATGTTCAAACCGGTACTCTCTATGTCAAAGAACAGTATCGGCCTTTCAAGGTTCAATTCCATTGTCTGAATATTATTCTGTTCTGGATCAGATCATTATAGGCATTATGATGCCGCATATCTTTTCGCTCTCCGACTCGTCTTCTGCCGGGACAATCAGTGCAGCACGCTTGCTGTCTGCAAACTTCATGACGATGTTGTCGCAGGTCATGTTGCCGAGAATCTCTATGATGAAGGTGGACTTGAAGCCTATTGCAAGTTCATCCCCGTCATACTGGCAAGGTACATTTTCATATGCCGCTATTGAAAATCCGAGGTCCTGGGCGGATATCACGAGGGAATTCTCCTTCAGGTCGAATTTGATATGGTTCGATGCCTTGTTGGCGCAGACGGCTACCCTGCGTACAGTGTTCAGGAATGTCATCCTGTCGATTCTGAGTACGTTGGAGTTGTTGTGCGGGATGACGTCGCGATATTTAGGATATTTCCCTACTACCAGGCGGCAGACAACCATTGTCCTGTCAAAGGCAAACACTGCATTTTTCGCGTCGAATGTTATGTGCACGTTCTCGGTGTTTTTCCCGATGATGGACCGTATTACGGCTGCGGGACGTTTGTGCAGGATGAAAGAGGCTTTTTCGGCCGCTGTCACCCCTGCGGCATTGTAGCATATGAGTTTGTGCGAGTCTGATGCTACAAGTGTAGTCCCCTCGGGCGTTATGTCGAAGAAAATACCGTTCATTGCCGGCCTTATCTCGTCATCTGCTGTAGCATATATCGTACTGGCAATACCCTCTACAAGTGCTTCTGCCGGAAATTCTATGCTGACGGCAGTCTCGTCTGCAGTGACGGTCTCCGGATAGTCCTCAGCCGGGAAATACGGCAGTGTTGACGAGCCGTTGGCCCATGAGCATTCAAATGAACTGTCGTTGAGGGTACTGATGGTCAGTGGCTGGTCCGGCAGTTCCTTGAGGAGGTCTGTCATGTGCCTTGCCGGGATGGCAATCCTGCCTTCTTCAACGGCATTGTCGACTTCGAGTGACGTCTTGAGCGTGAGTTCCATGTCGGAAGCGGTTATCTCCAGGGAATTCCCTTTCAGGTCGAATAGAAAGTTCTCGAGAATCGGAAGGGCAGACTTTGCCGGAATGGCCTTTGATACGGCCAGAATCCCTTTCAGCAGTTCGGCACTTGAGACTATAAGTTTCATATGCGGCTTTATTTAATTGTTTTCATGATATTGTAGCGGGCTTCAAAAATCGAAACTCCAACGAGCAAATATAGAAAAAATTTCACTATATTTTGGCATATAATTTGATTTTTCTCTGCCGGCCCTGAGGTGCCGGCCTTTAAATGTGCGCATCTTCAGGACAATAATGATTTAAAACGGAAAAATATGAAAAAAGTAGTATTAACAGTGCTTCTTTCTGCCTTGGCAGGCGGACTTGTGGCTTTTGCCGTGGTGAAGAGGGCGGAGAACAATACCGGAAGGCAGGAAGTGGTGATTTCTCCAGACGGCGGCCAGTTCAGGACAGTCAATCTTGAGCAGACGGAATACCCGGACTTTACATATGCGGCGGAGTCGGCTGTCGATGCCGTAGTATATGTCAAGGTGACAGTCAAGGATGTGACAAGGACTGCACCGAGTTCAATATTCGATTTCTTTTTCGGCTATGAGGGCACCCCGCAGGAAAGGGAGCGTGTCGGCAGCGGCTCCGGTGTCATCATCAGGCCTGACGGCTATATAGTGACCAACAACCATGTTGTCGAGGGGGCAAGCAAGATAGAGGTAACCCTTAATAACAACAAGACTTACGAGGCTACTCTCGTCGGGACTGACCCTGCAACGGATGTCGCCCTGATCAAAGTGGATGCCCAGGGCCTTCCGGTAATCCCGTTCGGAAATTCGGACAATCTCCGTCTCGGGGAATGGGTGATAGCCATCGGAAGCCCGTATGACCTGCGTTCTACCATTACTGCCGGGATCGTCAGTGCCAAAGGACGGTCCATGCCGAATTATAATGGAGAATTCAAGATAGAGTCGTTTATCCAGACCGATGCTGCAGTCAATCCTGGAAACAGCGGCGGAGCACTTGTGGACAAGGCGGGAAACCTTGTCGGTATAAACACGGCAATAGTTTCACAGACAGGTTCTTATACAGGGTATTCCTTTGCGATACCGTCAAATATCGTGAAAAAGATAGCATATGACCTCATTGATTTCGGCAGTGTGAAAAGGGCTGTTCTCGGGGTCACAATGCGGCCTGTTGATGACAAATTGGCAAAGGAAATGAAACTTTCTTCTCCAAACGGCGTATATATTGTTGAGGTTTTGAAAGGCAGTGCCGCTGATGAAGCCGGTATAAAAGAGGGGGATGTGATTGTCGCCATTGATTCGGTGAAGACCGCGAATGCTTCGGAAGTCCAGGAACAGGTCAACAGGTTCCATCCGGGAGACAGGGCTACAATGACTGTCATCAGGGACGGAAAGGAGAAGGTACTGGAAGTGACCTTCAAGGGCACCGCTGCTGAAAACGGGTCAGTCGATGAGGACGGTGGAGTCGCTTTCTACGGCGCCAGAATAAAGGAAGCCCCGAAAGAGACTCTTGAAAGACTCGGTATCAGGCATGGTGTGGAGATTGTCTCTGTCGGGCCGGGCAAAGTTATGGATGCCGGTGTATCGGAAGGTTTCATCATGATGTATGTCAATGATCAGCCTGTCAGCAAGCCTCAGGATGTTATGGATATTATTAAGAAGTCGAAGAGGGCAGTGTTTGTTGAAGGCATGACGCCTTACGGAAAAGTTTCTTATTTCGGCTTCGGGATATAGGAGACGATATACTTTATGAGACAGCTGAAGATTACAAAATCGATTACCAACCGCGAGAGCGCGTCCCTTGATAAGTATCTGCAGGAGATAGGCAGGGAAGAACTGATAACGGTGGAGGATGAGGTCGAGCTTGCCCAGAGAATCCGCAAGGGTGATCAGGCGGCATTGGAAAAACTGACAAGGGCCAACCTGAGGTTTGTCGTTTCGGTAGCGAAACAATATCAGAATCAGGGGCTGAGTCTTCCCGACCTTATCAACGAGGGCAATCTCGGCCTGATAAAGGCCGCCGAGAAATTCGATGAGACAAGGGGCTTCAAGTTCATATCATATGCCGTATGGTGGATACGCCAGTCCATTCTTCAGGCCCTTGCGGAGCAGTCGAGGATTGTAAGGCTTCCTCTCAATCAGGTGGGGTCCCTGAACAAGATAAACAAGGCACTCCAGAAATTCGAGCAGGAGAATGAGCGGATGCCGTCGACTGAGGAACTCTCGGAGATGATAGATGTGCCGAAAGACAAGATAGCAGATACTCTGCGTGTGTCAGGGCGTCATGTCTCAGTGGATGCCCCTTTTGTCGAGGGTGAGGACAACAGCCTGCTGGATGTGCTTGTGAACAATGATTCTCCGAATGCGGACAGAGGCCTTGTCAATGAATCCCTCAACAAAGAGATAGAGCGTTCTCTTTCAACTCTTGCTCCACGTGAGCGCGAAATCGTGAAGTCTTTCTTCGGAATCGGATGCCAGGAAATGACTCTCGAGGAAATAGGCGAGCGTTTCGGACTTACCAGGGAAAGGGTCCGCCAGATCAAGGAAAAGGCAATAAGAAAATTGAGAAACAATTCCAGAAGCAAATTATTGAAGAGTTATCTTGGCTGAAATACAATATAAATAGCAGTATCATTGACGTTCCGTCTGCCGTCAAGGTCAGGCGGAGCGTCTTTATTTTATTATATCATGACCAATCCAGAGAATTTCATAACAGCAAAGGCCGCCGAGGCGGTGAAGTCATTGTATAATGCCGATGCCGACGCGGGGGCGCTTCAGGTGCAGGTGACAAGAAAAGAGTTTGAGGGAGACTACACGCTTGTCGTGTTCCCGTTGCTGAAGGTGTCCAGGTCTACACCTGAGAATACAGGAAAGGCAATAGGGGAATGGCTTGTGTCCAACTGCCCGGAAATCTCATCCTTCAATGTAGTAAAAGGCTTTCTGAACATATCGTTTTCTACAGAATATTGGAACGGGGTCTTTGCTCATATAGTATCTGACGCGGATTTCGGTCAGCATGCCCCGACAGGGAAGACTATCATGGTCGAGTTCTCGTCCCCCAATACCAACAAGCCTCTCCATCTGGGGCACATCAGGAACAATCTGCTGGGCTGGTCAGTGTCAAGGCTTCTTGAAGCCAACGGCCATAGGGTGCTTAAGGTCAACCTTGTCAATGACCGTGGCATACATATCTGCAAGTCCATGCTTGCATGGCTGAAGAAGGGCAACGGGGAGACCCCCGAGTCTTCAGGAAAGAAAGGGGACCATCTTGTAGGGGACTATTATGTGGCATTCAATGACATGTACAAGGCGGAAGTGGATGACCTTGTTGCCGGAGGCATGTCCAGAGAGGAGGCCGAGAAGAATGCCCCGTCGCTCAAAGAGGCGCAGGATATGCTCTACCGGTGGGAACACGGGGACGAAGAGGTCGTGGCCCTGTGGAAGAAGATGAACGGCTGGGTGTACGATGGTTTCGACAAGACCTACAGAGATCTCGGAATCTCTTTTGACCGTACGTATTACGAATCCCAGACCTATCTTTTCGGCAAGGCTCTGGTCCAGAAAGGTCTTGAAATGGGTATCTTTGAGCGGGAGGCAGACGGTTCCGTATGGTGCGACCTTACTTCAGACGGACTTGACAGGAAACTTCTTCTCCGTGGGGACGGTACGTCAGTGTATATGACACAGGATCTCGGTACTGCAGAGCAGCGTTTTGAAGAGTATAGCCTGGACGAGCATATCTATGTCGTGGGCAATGAGCAGAACTATCATTTCCAGGTGCTCAAACTCATACTTAAGAAACTCGGCTTTGCATGGGCAGACAGCATATATCATCTTTCCTATGGGATGGTGGAACTCCCCCAGGGCAAGATGAAGTCGAGGGAAGGTACTGTAGTGGATGCCGATGACCTCATAGAGAAGATGTACAATACCGCAAAAGAGACATCTCTGGAACTCGGAAAACTCGAGGGCATGGATGAGAAGGATCAGGATGCGCTGTTCAGGATGATAGGTCTGGGAGCCTTGAAATATTTCATCATCAAGGTGGACCCGAAAAAGACCATGCTCTTTGACCCGAAAGAATCCATAGACTTCAATGGCAATACCGGACCTTTCATCCAGTATACCCATGCCCGCATCAAGTCCATTCTCAGAAAAGCCGGTGAAGCGGGGATTGTGCGGGACGGGAAAACAGTGGCCGATGCCGTCGCTGCCCTTTCCCCTAAGGAGATAAGGATCATCAAGATACTCAACCAGTTCCCTGACAAGATCGCTGAAGGCGGGGCAGCACATTCTCCGGCAGTCATCGCCAACTATGCATACGATCTGGCCAAGGAGTTCAACCAGTATTACCATGACACCCCGATTCTCAGGGAGACGGACGGGACACTTCTGAGATACCGTCTCGTACTTGTGGAGAATATCGCAAAGGTGCTTGTAAAGGCCATGTCGATTCTCGGTATCACTCTGCCGGAAAGGATGTAGTCCCGTTGCAGCAAGACGCAGTACGGCCTATGTCTCAGGAATATGTAATGATACCGACTTCCGTGCGTGAAGTCAAGGCTTTAGGATGGGACTGGATAGATGTCATCATCTTTACTGGTGATGCATTTGTGGATCATCCTTCATTCGGTACGGCCGTGATTGCCAGATATCTGCAGAAAGCCGGCTACAGGGTGGCTGTTGTCCCGCAGCCCAACTGGCGGGATGACCTGCGGGATTTCCGCAAATTAGGTGCTCCGAGACTGTATTTCGGTGTCAATTCCGGGGCAATGGACTCAATGGTCAACCATTATACTGCATCGAAAAGGCTCAGGAGCGATGATGCCTATACTCCAGGAGGCAAGGCAGGGCAGCGCCCGGATTATGCCGTGACGGTCTATACCAGGATTCTCAAGCAGTTATATCCTGAAATCCCCGTCGTAATCGGCGGTATAGAGGCTTCTTTGCGGAGGCTTTCACATTATGATTATTGGAAAGATGCGCTGATGCCGTCTGTCCTGGTCTCCAGCGGGGCTGACTGGCTGTGCTACGGGATGGGGGAGCGTCCGATGCTGGAACTTACCAGGGCGATAGAGTCGGGCCGGAACATGTCTGATATGAGGAAAATACCGCAACTGGCCTTTTTTATGACAGGAACATGCCGGTCGCGTGATGTGCTGATGCTTCATTCCTACGAGGAATGCCTCAAGAGCAAGAGGGCTTTTGCCGAGAATTTCCATCAGATTGAGACGCATGCCAACATGCTGCACCCATCTGTGATAATAGAGCCTGTCGGACGCGGGTATGTGAGGGTCAATCCTCCGTATCCTCCGGCAACGCAGGAAGAAATGGATTCGTTCTGGGACCTGCCGTTCACGAAACAGCCTCATCCCCGTTACAAAGGGAAGCATATTCCTGCATATGAGATGATAAAATTCTCTGTCAATACTCACAGAGGATGTTTCGGAGGCTGTAATTTCTGTACTATCGCGGCTCATCAGGGGAAGTTCATCCAGTCAAGGTCAGAAGAATCCATTGTAGATGAGGTTGCGAAACTCCGTTCCCTTCCTGGTTTTGCCGGCAATATCTCTGACCTTGGCGCTCCTACGGCCAATATGTACGGTATGCAAGGACGTAACCGGGAACTTTGTTCCGTATGCAGGAGAAAGTCCTGCCTGTTCCCGTCCCCATGTCCGAATATGGACAGGTCTCATGCGAGGCTGCTGTCCCTGTACTCAAAGGTCGCTGCAGTTAAAGGGATAAGGCATGCATATATAGGCAGTGGCATAAGGTATGATCTTTTTCTCGATGAGAATGGATATGTGGACAGGACATCGTATCCGTATCTAAAGGAACTCGTTCTGGAGCACACATCCGGAAGACTTAAGGTCGCTCCCGAACATACTGAGGAAGGGGTGCTGAAACTGATGGCCAAACCATCGTTCCGGCTTTTTATGCGGCTGAGGAAAGAGTTTGACCGGATAGTTGCGGAAAGCGGAAGCCATTGTTCTCTTGTGCCCTACTTCATTTCAGGGCATCCCGGATGTACGATGAAGGATATGGAGCGGCTGGCCTGCAATCCGGCTCTGAAGGGGCTGTATATGGACCAGGTGCAGGATTTTACACCTACTCCTATGACTGCGTCTTCGGTAATGTTCTATACCGGACTCAATCCTCATACCATGGAGAAAGTCTTTGTCGAAAGGAACATTGACAGAAAACGGGAGCAAAAGTCATTTTTTTTCAAAAAAAAGTGATGCGACTATATCTCCATTCGGAAAAATGTCCTATTATTGCACCGGAATTTTAAATATGACTTGTACAAAAACGTCAACAAGATTGATTGTAATATGGAAAGAACTGAAAATCAGAAGAAAAGGGCTGTTGTAAGTTACGAGAACATGTCTGAGGAACTTGCAGCGGCATTTGCAGAGAAATATCCGAAGGGATTCAGCGACTATCTGCCTGATCTGCAGAAGTATGACAAGCCTGACGGCACCAGTTTCTATGCTGTGACCCTTGAGATACCCGATGCAATCTATCTTGTGAAGATAAAGGTGAAGACCGATGATGCGGAGGATATTGAAAGATGGCTTGACGGAGATGACGATGATGAGGGGGACGATGGAGAAGGCGAGGACCTTCCTGATGACAATATCTCGCAGTATGCTACGGGGGATGATGAACCTTCTGATCCTGACGCAGAAAGATAGACCGGGACAATCTTACAGGCATGGCTGGCTCAAAACGGGCTGGCCTTTTTTTTGCCGGACGGGAACCGGTGCTTCCGGGAAGCAGCCGGGCCGGGGCATTGTCTTGTTGACGCTTTTTGCTATTTTTGCAGAATATGCATTCCATTAACATTAACTTATGGGGCAGGACAAGATATCAATGAAGATAAAAGGCATTCTCAGACACGTCAGAGGCATGATGTCCGAGAAAGAACTTATTCTTGTCCTCTCTCTTGTCGTGGGGGTGGCGTGCGGCCTTGCGTCTGTGGCGCTGAAAGTGGCAATCGAGTTTATTCACGAAGGGATAACTTCATGGTTCGAAGGGGCTGCGTATAATTATCTGTATCTTCTGTACCCTGGTGTGGGAATGCTGCTAGCCATGCTTTTTGTCAGATATGTGATACGTGACAATATCGGGCACGGTGTGACAAAAGTATTGCTGGCCGTCTCTAAGAACGAGTCCCGGATACGGCCGCATAACATGTGGTCGTCGCTTCTGGCGAGTTCTGTGACCATTGGTTTCGGCGGTTCTGTCGGTGCTGAAGCCCCTATCGTATATACAGGGGCGGCTATCGGGTCAAATATAGCCCGGAAGATGGGGCTTTCATACAAGAATATGACCATCTTGCTGGGATGCGGGGCGGCCGGTGCCGTGGCCGGCATATTCAAGGCCCCTCTCGCAGGCGTGCTTTTTACACTTGAGATACTTCTCTTCAACATTTCCATGACATCTATCCTCCCGCTGCTGATGTCAACAATATCCGCAACGGTGATTTCATATGTCTTTCTTGGGGATTCGCTTCCGTTTGAATGCACTCTCTCCCCGTTTACGATGCATAATATCCCGTTCTATGTATTGTTGGGGGTGTTTTGTGCCGTATGTTCCGTGTATTTCACGAGAACGACATTGTGGCTTGAGGACAAGATACGGTCAGTGGGCCGGCCTTTTGTGAGATGGGGCATGTCAGCAGTCTGCCTCGGGCTTCTGATATTTCTCTTCCCTCCATTGTATGGCGAAGGCTATGATTATGTGAGCCTGCTCCTTAACGGAGGGGATATCGACCTTGACGGACAGACGGTGCTGTCGTTTTTTATGCATCACAACTGGTCCGTGCCGCTGTTTTTCCTTGTCATCCTGCTGCTGAAGGTATTTTCCATGTCTTTCACCAATGCCGGGGGTGGTGTGGGAGGTACTTTCGGCCCTACGCTCTTTGTCGGGGCAATGGCCGGGTTTGTTCTGGCGAGGACTTTTAACCTGATTCTTGCCGGTACATCTTATGTTGTCCCTGAGCAGAATTTTGTGCTTGTGGGCATGGCCGGGCTGATGGCCGGAGTGATGCAGGCCCCGATGACGGCTATTTTCCTCATTGCCGAGATTTCAGGGGGCTATGAACTGCTTGTGCCGTTGATCCTTACGTCTGCAATCTCTTTCGGGGCGACCAGGGCGGTGGAGCCGTATTCAATCTATACCAAGCGTATAGCAAAGAAAGGGGAACTGCTTACCCATGACAGCGACCAGGCTGTCCTTACGCTTCTGAAGACTTCGGATCTGATAGAATCGGATTTCTCTACTGTCAGGATAGATGCGACTCTCGGGGAACTGGTGGATGCAATCTCCGAGTCTACGAGGAATATTTTTCCGGTCGTGGATTCCAAAGGCCATTTCCAGGGATATGTCTCTCTCGAAGATGTCAGAAAGGACATGTTCAAGAAGGAACTTTACGACAGGATGCATGTATACAACTATATGAAGTCTTCTCCTGCCTATGTAATGGCAGACGAGAAGATGGACAGCGTCATGAAGAAATTCGAAAAGACAGATGCCTGGAATCTGCCTGTAGTCGACGAAGAACGCACCTATCTCGGGTTCGTGTCCAAGTCGAAAATATTTTCTGCCTACCGGGACAGACTCCGGCAGGTGTCGCATGATTGACGTAGAATCTATTGTACATAATCACATAATCGCATGAAGGAGATTTATATCAAGAATATAGCATCGAGGCTGGGGGTGAAGGAATGGCAGGTGGAGAATTGTGCTGGACTGTTCGAAGACGGGGCTACAATCCCGTTCATCAGCCGCTACCGTAAAGAGAAGACCGGCGGGCTTGATGATGCGGAGGTCGCTGAGGTCCGGCATTGGAAAGATGTCTTTGATGAGATGGAGAAGCGGAAAGATACTGTACTTTCCACTATCGGGGCGGCCGGAAAACTGACCGGAGAACTCAGGTCAAGAATCGAAGCCTGTACTGACGCCCGGGAACTGGAGGATCTGTATCTGCCTTTCAGGCCGAAAAGACGTACTCGGGCAACTGTCGCCAGGGAGGCAGGGCTGGAGCCTCTTGCTGACCTGATGTACGGGGTGTCGGTGACTGACCCCTCAAAGGAAGCGGCAAAGTATCTCAATGATAAGGTGCCTTCTGTGGAGGACGCACTTGCAGGGGCCCGGGACATCATAGCCGAACGTCTCAGTGAGACAGCATCCGTCAGAGAGACACTCAGGCAGATATTCAGCACACGGAGAGTGGTGACGAAGGCCACAAAAAAGGCATCATCACCTGAAGCCGGGAAATACAAGGGGTATTTTGATTATTCCGAGCCGCTCAGCCGGATGGCCCCACATCGTGTGCTTGCTGTCTTGAGGGCTGAGGCTGAGGGATATGTCACTCTCAGGATCGATGCAGATGCAGAGAAATGCGGCAACAAGATGTATTATGATTTCTGTCAGGAGCGCAGGTATCCGTCCGGCCCGCTTGCAGAGCAGATCCGAGAGGCTGTTGATGACGCGTACAAGAGGCTTCTCGAGCCGTCGATTACCAATGAAGTCATAGCACAGGCAAAAGAAAAGGCTGATGAGGCATCGGTGAGGGTTTTCGGTGAGAATCTCAGGCAGCTGCTGCTTGCCCCTCCGGTAGGCCAGAAGCGTGTGCTCGCGATAGACCCTGGCCTGAGGACGGGCTGCAAGGTGGTCTGCCTCGATGCGCAGGGCAATCTTCTGCACTATGAGACCATATTCCCGCATCCTCCGGCCAATGAGAAAGTGAAGTCCATACAGGCTCTTTCCGCAATGGTGGAGAGATATGGTGTTGAGGTCATTGCGATAGGCAATGGGACAGCCGGCCGCGAGACCGAGGCGTTTATCAGAAGGATTCCGCTTCCGGAAGGTGTAAAGGTATATTCAGTCAGCGAAGACGGAGCATCTGTATATTCTGCTTCAGAGGCTGCCAGGGCTGAATTTCCCGATCAGGATGTGACAGTAAGAGGGGCAGTGTCTATAGGCCGGCGTCTGATGGACCCTCTTGCCGAACTCGTGAAGATAGACCCCAAGTCTCTCGGAGTGGGACAGTATCAGCACGATGTAGACCAGAATCTGCTCAAAGAGACCCTGGACAATACTGTGGAAAGTTGCGTCAACAGTGTGGGTGTCAATCTAAATACTGCCAGCCCGTATCTTCTGAGTTATGTGGCAGGCATCGGGCCTGCTCTTGCGGCAAATATAGTTGAATACCGTACCGAGCACGGCCCTTACAAGTCCCGTAAGGAACTGACCAGGGTAAAAAGGCTCGGAGACAAGGCGTTCGAGCAATGTGCCGGTTTTCTGCGCATTCCTGATGCCGAAAATCCGCTTGACAATTCGGCCGTCCATCCTGAATGCTATCATATTGTTGCGAAAATGGCCTCCGATCTCGGTGTATCTACGAGCGAACTCGTCGGGAATGAGTCCCTTTGCTCAAAGATAGTTCCGGAGAAATATGTCGAGGGAGATTTCGGGCTTCCTACAGTTACCGATATCATCAGCGAACTCAGGAAACCGGGCCGGGATCCTCGTGAGAGTGCATCGGAATTTGAATTTTCCGAGGATATCCATACTATCGACGACCTCATTGACGGTATGGAACTTCCCGGCATTGTGACCAATATCACTGCATTCGGGGCCTTTGTGGATATAGGCATCAAGCAGAACGGCCTCATCCATGTCTCCAAGATGGGTGTCCGGCATCTTACAGATCCGTCAAAGGTACTCAAACTGCATCAGCATGTAACGGTAGAGGTTATTGGTGTCGACACCGAACGTGGCCGCATCTCTTTACGTCTGGTAAAGTGACTGGGTACGGATAAAGTGACTGGGTACTGATAAGGTGAATAGAGGCGGATTGTAGCGAATCATGGTAGATTAAGTGCCATAAAAATTTGGTGGAAACAAAATATTTCCTACCTTTGCAATCCCAATAGGGGAAAGTTCTTTAGAAACGGCATTAAGACGAAGTCTGACGCAGAAATCCGCAGAAGAAACTGCAAGTGAGACGAAGTTTATTTTGAGTCGAGAACAAGGAAAACGAACGCCGACCGACGTAGCAACCTTTCGGTTGTGAGGAGGGAGAATGTGAAGTTTGACGCAGTTATCGCTCAGAAGAAACGAGTATACGGGAGCTTAGCTCAGTTGGTTCAGAGCGTCTGCCTTACAAGCAGAGGGTCGGGGGTTCGACTCCCTCAGCTCCCACCACCCGAAAGGGTAAATCAAAGCAAAATCCTGAAGTCCAGCGACTTCGGGATTTTTTGTTTATGGCCGGCACTGCAAATTCGGTATATCAGGTTGCGCAAATCCCAAATGAAGTTATGCAGTGGTTGTCAGTTCCGGGATTTCCCGATGAACACTTGTCACTATGGAACAGCCGCTGTTCAAGGACAATGTGGCTGAGTTTGACACTTATCTCTCCGAACTTGGCAAACCCGTGGAGAAGCGAATCACTGACTATCATGTAGGTGGAACAGGAAACCATGATGTAGTAATGGCTGAGGGGATGCCCGAATTTACAAAAGGCGAGATCTATGGCGGCATGATGAGCGGTTTTGCCCAGGCATTCGGTGATGCCCTGACTGACATGCCTACTGGCAAGGCCACGGAGGTGGCATTCGGCACGACCCAGACATGGGCGGGAGTTACCTTCGAGTTCCGCCCCGGTGCAAGTTCCGATTTCCCCGGTGCCAGCATCCTGATTGGCGGCAAGGCTTACTACACGCACTGGACTCCTGCGAAGGCGCATGTCAGCCACCTGCAGATATCTTCACCTGCGGCAATTGACGCTGAGATTGCGGAAGCTGAAAACTCATTGGCTTCGGGTGCGACGCTGTTCATCGGCGGACACGGCGGTGCGGCTACGCGCGATGCGGTGGAGTTCAAGATCGCCTATCTGAAGAAGATGAAGGAACTGCTTGCAGCCAACAATACGGCACAGGCTTTCACGGATGCCATGAAACAGACCTGGCCCGGACTTCCCGGAGAAGCCGGCCTGGAAGATTTGAGCAAGGCACTCTATAAA
>JADILX010000106.1 GCA_017695025.1 Candidatus Cryptobacteroides excrementavium | reverse complement strand
GGTTCATAGAGAGTTCTATCAGCAATGTCAAGTCTTCCCTGTATGAAGGTGCTATTTTCGTGGTCATCGTCCTGATTCTGTTCCTTGCCAATGTCAGGACCACCATAATATCATTGGTGACACTGCCGCTTTCAATATTGATTTCCATTCTTACACTCAACTGGCTAGGAATGACCATCAATACGATGAGTCTCGGCGGCCTTGCCATTGCGATAGGCTCCCTTGTGGATGATGCCATAGTGGATGTCGAGAATGTATGGAAGCATATAAGGGCCAACAAGGCTCTGCCTGTGACGGAACGGCGCCCCGTGCTTGATGTGGTGTTCGATGCCTCTAAGGAGGTCAGGATGCCTATTCTGAATTCCACCCTTATAATAGTGGTGAGCTTTGTGCCGCTGTTTTTCCTTTCCGGGATGGAAGGGCGCATGCTCGCACCTCTTGGGGTGGCCTTCATCACTGCCCTCTTCGCATCCACCCTTGTGGCACTGACGCTTACTCCGGTGCTCTGCAGCTATATGCTTGACTATAAGGTCAAGGGAGACGGCATACCGAAAGAGGCTTTTCTGGCCGTATGGCTAAAAAAATACTACCGTCATGCCCTGGAATGGGTCATGAGACATAAGAAGACTGTTGTAGGGGCGACCCTCACCTTGTTCGGTGTGGCTCTCGGACTGTTCTTTACACTCGGGCACAGTTTCCTCCCTCCGTTCAATGAGGGGTCTTTTACCATCAATGTGAGTTCCCTGCCGGGAATCTCTCTTGAAGAGTCCGACCGGATAGGACGACAGGCAGAGGAACTACTGCTGTCAATCCCCGAGATACAGACTGTGGCGCGGAAGACCGGCCGTGCGGAACTGGATGAGCATGCCCTTGGCGTAAATGTCTCTGAAATCGAGGCCCCGTTTGAACTCCAGGACCGGTCTCACGCCGAACTTCTTGCGGAAGTGAGGGAAAAACTCTCTACAATCACAGGCGCCAACATAGAAATCGGCCAGCCGATAAGCCACAGGATTGACGCGATGCTCAGCGGCACCCAGGCCAGCATAGCCATCAAACTTTTCGGAGATGACCTCAACAGGATGTTCGCCATAGGCAATCAGATAAAGGACAGGATAAGCGGGGTGGAAGGCATCGCCGACCTTAATGTCGAGCAGCAGATTGAGCGGCCGGAAATCAAGATTGTCCCTAAGCGGGAGATGCTGGCCAAGTACGGCATATCCATGCCTGCCTTCAGCGAGTTTGTGACAGTGAATATGGCCGGAGAGACGGTGTCCCAGGTCTACGAGCAGGGCAAGTCCTTCAATCTGGTGGTCCGTGCTGCAGAGACGGACAGAGGCTCCGCCGAACGTATACGCAATCTCATGATTGACGACTCCCAGGGCAACAAACTGCCTCTGTCATATGTGGCGGATGTCATTTCTTCTACCGGCCCTAATGCCATCAACAGAGAAAATGTCAAGCGCAAGGTGGTGATTTCCGCCAATGCCGCCGGCAGGGATCTCGGAAGCGTCGTTGACGATATACGGGAGATTGTGGACGAGGAGATTGTGCTTCCTGAGGGCTACCATATAGAGTACGGCGGGCAGTTCGAGAGCGAGAAAGCCGCGAGCCGCGTGCTACTGCTGACATCCCTGATGAGTATTGTAGTCATCTTCCTGCTGCTCTACATGCAGTTCAAGAGTGCGGCACAGAGCGGTGTGGTGCTCCTGAACCTGCCTCTTGCCCTTATCGGAGGCGTGTTTGCCCTGCTGATGACCACAGGAGAACTCAGTATCCCTGCCATCATAGGATTCATATCCCTGTTCGGCATAGCCACAAGGAACGGAATGTTGCTGATAAGTCACTACAATCTGCTGAGGGAACAGGGCTATTCTCTCTATGACAGCATCATACAGGGGTCTCTTGACCGGCTCAACCCTATCCTTATGACGGCGCTTTCATCTGCCCTGGCCCTTATTCCGCTGGCCCTTAAAGGAGATCTTCCCGGCAACGAGATACAAAGCCCTATGGCCAAGGTCATCCTCGGCGGCCTGCTTACATCCACATTCCTCAACGGCTTCATCGTGCCGGTGATGTACTGGTGGCTGCACCGGAAGGAGGTGGATACTGCAGTAAATGCAGAAATTAGAGACAATGACTGATAAAGAATACCCGAAGAAATGAAAAGATATATTGTGATATCGGCCGTCTTTGCGGCTTCAGCCCTGACATCATATGCCGGGGACAATGAGGCTGCCACAGGCAATGTCCTCCATACCCAGGACATGGAAGAGGTGCTGTTCTCAGTACGTGCCAACAATCCGGAACTGCTCTCCATTGAAAAAAGCCTTGAGGCACAGATTATAGCGATAAAAGGGGAAAATATGCCGGAAGACCCGTCTGTGGAATACAGTTCTTTCTACAGCAGCAGTGTTTCAGGCCAGTCCGGCTCTGAACTTGTCGTGTCGCAGGGCTTCGAATTCCCTACCCTTTATGCTGCCCGGCACAAGCGGAATGAACTCTCGCAGGAGGCTCTCGGAAAAAGTTTTGACAATGAAAGGCGCCGGATACTGCTCGATGCGAAACTGCTTTGCCATGATATCATCATGTACAGGCAGATAGGGGAACTGCTCAATATGCAGTCTGAAATAGCGGAGGATCTTCTTGCCCTTTATCAGCAGCGTCTTGTGGCAGGAGATGCTTCGGTGCTTGAAGTCAACAAGATAAAGATGGAACTGATGAGTGTCGCCACATCGGTGTCAGAAAATAATGCGGCCCTTGATGCGGCATGCAGGAGGCTGGATGCGATGAATGGCGGGCAGGGGATTGTCTTTGATGCCGATTTCTATCCGCTTGTCGAGGATGTGGCAGACAAGGAGGCTGCGGTAGCGGAGTATCTTTCAGAAGATGCATCAGTTGCCGCGGCAGAAAATGCGGCCGAGGCAGCCAGAAAGGATGTCTCCATAAGCAGACAGGGCTGGATACCGAGATTCGAAGTGGGCTATCGCAGAAATACCGCCATCCGCGAAGCCGAGCATGGTTTTCTTGTGGGAGGCTCCATCCCGCTGTTCTCCAACCAGAGAAAGGTTGCCATGGCAAAGGCCCGTTCTGCCGCTGCTGTCTCTTCACTCAATGCAGCCAGGCTTCAGTCAGAGTCTGAAGTCCGTTCCCTGCTTAATGAGATAGACCAGACCCGTAATGCCCTGGATGCCTATGATGAGCCACTCATGAGAGAGACTCTTGACTTGCTCGGACAGGCTGTGGAAGGAGGGGAAATCTCGCTTATCGACTATTTCGTCGAGGCCTCATCCATCTATACCAACCTTACCGCCTGCATTACATTGAAGAACGGCTGGCACAAACTTATGGCCCGCCTGTACAAAAACCGGCTGTAAAGCCCCCCCTATTTCTGGGGAGCACGCTGCCATGCAATCCTTATTAATAGGTATCATTTAAGTATTTTGCAGTCGCATCGGCATCCTGTGACTGCAATTTTTTGTATATTTGGCGCTGACGTGCCACTTATACTGTTCACGCCTCGGCATAGCAAATACATTTGCTCTGCGCCCGGCTTCTTTGTATATTCGGCCGGATTTTCAGCGCAAATGATTTGGACGCAACAGATTTCAGATAGGACAGATGAAATTATCAGAACTCAAGACAGGGGAAAAAGCCGTAATAGTCAAGGTAAATGGTCACGGCAGTTTCCGTAAGAGAATCATAGAGATGGGCTTTGTGAGAGGCAAACTTGTCAAAGTCGTGCTGAATGCCCCGCTCAAAGATCCGATAGAATATGAAATCATAGGCTACAAAATTTCACTTCGCAGGGAAGAGGCTGACAAGATAGAAGTCATAAGTGAATCTGAGGCCAAGGAAATGATGGCGGCACAGGAGCCCGTGCCTCCGATAGAAGTCGGAGACGCAGAAGGGCCTGCCACTGCCGTACAGCCTGCAGGTACAGGGAGTGTGCCTGAAAGAGATGATGCCCTTTTAGAGCGGGAGATGGAACACCTCGCTGCAGAACGCCGGAAAATGATAAGGGTGGCTCTTGTGGGCAATCCCAACTGCGGCAAGACATCACTTTTCAATATTGCTTCCGGCAGCCATGAACATGTCGGGAATTATAGCGGTGTGACGGTAGATGCGAAGGAGGGGCAGTTTGAATATGGCGGATACAAATTCACCCTCGTGGACCTTCCCGGGACATACTCGCTGTCGGCCTACAGTCCCGAAGAACTGTATGTCAGAAAAAATCTCATCGAGGAAGTACCCGATGTGGTAATCAACGTGGTGGATGCCTCAAATCTGGAACGTAACCTCTATCTTACCGCCCAGTTGATCGATATGAATCTGCGGGTGGTCATGGCCCTGAACATGTATGATGAACTGAAGGCGAAAAAGGATGAACTTGACATAAAGACTCTCGGACATCTTCTCGGCCTGCCGATTGTGCCCACTGTCAGCAGAAACGGGGAAGGCATACCGCAACTTTTCGACACTGTCATCCAGATATATGAGAGAAATACTCCGCAGTTGAGCCGCCACATCCACATCAACCATGGTGCCGAACTCGAAAAGAGCATAGACAGGATAAAGTTGCTCATCCAGAAGAACGAAGAGATAAGATTCAAATATTCGACAAGATACCTCGCAATCAAGTATCTGGAGAATGACAAGGATATAGAAAAGGTCATCGAGACACTTCCCGACAGGGATGAAATCATTGCGGCGAGATTTGAAGAACAGAAGCGTATCGACGAACTGATGCATGTCTCCACGGAATCGGCGATTGTGGATGCGAAATATGCGTTCATCCAGGGTGCCCTCGCCGAGACATATCATCCGTTTAAAGGACAGCGCCGCAGAAATACGGTCACAGACAAGATAGACGCTGTTGTCACCAACAGATGGCTTGCCTTCCCTATTTTTTTCCTGATGCTGTACCTTGTGTTTGAGTGTACGTTTGTAATCGGAGACTATCCGATGCAGTGGATAGAATGGATTGTAGAAAAAATAGGGGATTTTGTCGCAGCCTATATGAAGGACGGGGCGGTCAAGGATCTCATTGTCGACGGTATCATAGGCGGAGTCGGCAGTGTGCTCGTGTTCCTGCCGAACATCCTTCTTCTGTATATGTTCATATCTCTGCTTGAAGATTCCGGCTATATGGCCAGGGCGGCCTTCATCATGGATAAACTGATGCACAAGATGGGGCTTCATGGCAAGTCATTCATCCCTATGATAATGGGATTCGGCTGCAATGTGCCTGCAATCATGGCCGCAAGGACTATCGAGAGCCGTAAAAGCCGTCTCATCACCATTCTTGTGATTCCTCTGATGTCCTGCGCTGGCAGGCTTCCGATATATATATTGCTTGTCGGGGCATTCTTCCCTCATTACGGCGGGCTTGTGATGCTCGGGATATATGCTCTCGGAATAGTGCTTGCCGTACTTTCCGCCAAGGTGATGAGCCGCTTCATCAAGGATGATGATCTTCCGTTCGTTATGGAACTGCCGCCATATCGTGTCCCTACCGCAAAGTCCGTGTTGCGGCACACCTGGGAAAAAGGCAAGCAGTATCTTCACAAGATGGCAGGCATCATCCTCATATGTTCCATTGTCATATGGTTCCTCGGGTATTTCCCCAATCACAAGGCATACGGTACAGTGGCTGAGCAGCAGGAAAATTCCTATATCGGCTATATAGGCAAGGCCATAGAGCCGGTGCTTGAGCCTCTCGGATTTGACTGGAGGATGGGTGTAGGCATACTTTCCGGTATCGGGGCAAAAGAACTTGTTGTCAGTACGCTCGGGGTGATGTACAGCGCTGATGAGGCTGAATATGAAGCCTCCGGGGCCGGGAACAGGGACGGTGCGGCTGCCGCGGCCGGTGGTGACGCCGCCGCCCTCAATGGCGATACAGCGGCTGTCCAGACGGACGGGTCTGCTGCTGTCGCCACGACTCTTTCTGTGCCGGAAGAAACCGGGGATACTATGCTTCAGAGGGCACTTCAGCGGTTTATGACACCGGCATCCGCCCTCGCATTCATGGTGTTTGTCCTGCTGTATTTCCCGTGCATTGCTACATTTGTGGCCATAAAGCAGGAGGCCGGAGGCTGGAAATGGGCCATAGGCTCTGCTGTCTATACGGTGATTCTGGCATGGGTCATGGCGTTTGTCGTCTACAGGATAGCCCTGCTGTTCTGACAGGACACTGTCCGGACAGTGTATATGGCGCATTTCCCCGGAAAATCCTCATCATTGGTGATGCCAGGGTGCTCAATTTCCCTATTTCTGGCGATTGGCCGGCATGGCAAACGGCTGTATCTTTGCATCAGAAGATTGAGATTTTAGGCCATATAGTTAAAAAGTTTAGATCCTTTTAATTGTTGTGCTCCCGGGGCCGGTGGGAACTGTCCTGCAGGAGAAATTTGAAAAGGACGCGACCATAAAGTCTTGGGGCGTGTCCTTTTTGTTTTATAATCATTAACTTTGCCGGACATGGGACTTTTTGAAGCAAAGATCAGGACAATGAAAAGAAATGACAACGAGCCATCCCGCATGGTGCTGTCTCCGTCAATGAAACTGGCGGACCTTATAGAACTCAACTATTCTCTGCTCATAGTGCTTTCCCGCCTCGGGATAAGCCTCGGATTCGGTGAAAATACAGTTGCGGAAGTGTGCCGCAGCCACGGCATAGATGTCAGTTCCTTCCTGCTGATATGCGGGGTATACACTTACGATGACTATATTGCCCCCAATGAACTTCTCAAGGCCGGCAATCCTGCCGACATTGTGAAATATCTCCACAGTTCCCATTCGTTTTATCTGGATGACGAACTCCCGAAACTGGAGCAGACGATAGAGGAACTGGTCCGTCCGTGCGCCGTCAGCCAGCAGAAAGTCATATACAGATTCTTCTCCGAATATAAGAAAGAGGTTGAGAATCATTTCGCATACGAAGAGAACACAGTGTTCCCGTATGTCTCGGCCCTTCTTGCCCGGAATGAGCATGACGGCTATTCAATGGAGCAGTTCGAGGAGAACCACAGCAACATAGACGAGAAACTCAACGACTTGAAGAACATAGTGATGAAATACCTTCCGCCAATATGTGACACTGTCTTGAGAAACAGCGTGCTCTATCATATTTTCTTTCTGGAGGATGATCTTGACAGACACACCATGATTGAGAACAATGTCCTTGTGCCGATGGTAAACAGACTGGAGGAAAATGAAAAACGGGAACAACAATAAGAATGTCCTGCTGATCATTCCTTCGCGGATAATGGTCAGAGGTATAGAAGGCGTCTTCAGTGACCTCGGCGAATTCAAGGTCGAGGGGATATTGTCCGACCTTTCGAGAACCAGTGAGGCCAGACTCAGGAATATTGATGCGGACCTTATAATAATCGATCCGATAGTATTCGACTACGCATCAAGACCGGAAGGCCGCAGCCATATCGCGGAATATACCGACGCTGCGGTCGTTGCCCTGCAGACTATGGCCATGGAAGAAGAGATGTGGAAGCAGTATGATGAAGTCATCAGCATATATGATGCTCCTGCAGTCATAATCAGGAAATTGCGTTCCGCACTCTCGTCGCATGAGGAGTCCCCTAAGTCAGACGGCCTTGAACTTTCCTCCCGTGAAAAGGAAATCCTTATCTGCGTGGCGAAAGGGATGCTCAACAAGGAAATCGCCGATCTCTACAACATCTCCATCTATACCGTCATCTCACATAGGAAAAATATCACACGCAAGACAGGTATCAAGACCGTTGCCGGCCTCACCGTCTATGCCCTCCTTAACAATCTTATAGACTCCAGTTCCGTAGAATGACAGGCATCGCGCCCGTGGAGTGTGTCCGTCTTCAGGAAGATTTCCATAGCTGGTGCAAAGATACGCCGAAGCAGCGAGCCTTGCAACTTCGGGCCCATACATCGGAAATTTTGTTATTTTTGCATCGTTCAGGAATTCATCTGAAAATGAAGACAAAAAATGACCAGAAAGTATCCGGGGCTGGCCCGGAAGTCCCCGGCGGAGAGACATCCGTGCTCCTGCACACATGCTGTGCCCCGTGCTCGTCAGCCATTATAGAATATCTCATGAAGAACGGCATCCGTCCCACGGTCTTCTATTGCAATCCCAATATCTGGCCGGAAGAGGAATACCTCATCCGTAAAAACGAATGTACGCGCTATGCAGCTGCCCTCGGACTTGAAATCGTGGATGCCGACTATGACCATGAAGCCTGGCGGGAGACAGTCCGCGGTCTTGAAGGGGAGCCTGAGCGGGGAGGGCGCTGCCTGCAGTGTTTCCGCCTGAGGCTCTGCCGCACGGCTGAATATGCCCATACCCATGGATTCCATGTCATCACGACTACCCTTGCCTCCTCAAGATGGAAGAGTCTGGACCAGATAAATGAAGCGGGGGAATATGCCGCTTCCCTTTATCCCGATGTGACATGGTGGGACAGGAACTGGCGCAAAGGCGGCCTGCAGGAGCGGAGGCTGCAGCTTATCAGAGACTACGGGTTCTATAACCAGCAATATTGTGGCTGTGAATTCAGTATGAAGAGTCTGGCTGCTCCAGACATAGTAAAATGATGACCGCCCCGCGATTCACATCGCAGGGCGGTCGCAATTCTAACCTAAAACTTAACCTATGAAAAAACTATTCGCAGGAAAACAATTGCAATCTCTGTGCCAAACCCCAGCCTATAGCAATAAATCGAGGATTTCTTTAATGTTTTTTACCTCATATACTCTGTCCGAGTCGGGAATATCCATCATTTCATGTGCCCATGTGACTTTATGCGGCACATGTATGGCCATTCCTCCGATGCTGATGACCGGTGCTATGTCTGACTTTACGGAATTGCCCACCATAAGTATTTCTTCCGGCCGAATGTCCAGTTTTGCTGCCATATGCCGGTAGTCTTCCTCGCTTTTTCTTTCCATGACTTCTATATGATGGAAATATTTTTCGAGTCCGGATTCCCTGTATTTGGTCATCTGTTCGAGCAGGTCTCCTTTTGTGGCGACAGCAAGTCTGTATGTCCCGTGCAGAGCCTTGAGTACCTCCTCGATGTCCGGCATAAGGTGGAATTCATGATATGCAAGTTCCTGGATTATCTCCTTTGCCTTTATGTATATCTCTTTGCTGAACCTGTCTCCGCATATTTCAACTGCGGCATCGAGCATCCCGAAAAGATAGGTCTTGGAACCATAGCCGAATATGGGGATATTCTCTTCCTGTTTCCTTGCAAGTATCTCTGCTGTCTGCCCGGGCGTGGCGTAAGAAGAGAGAAGCAGGGCAAACCTGTGCTCTGCTTCTCTGAAATAGCATTCATTCTCCCACAGAGTGTCATCTGCATCGAAGAAGATGTATCTGGTTTTCCCTTTAAGCGGCATCATATCATATTGCAACCATGGTTCGGTTATTCGGCATTTTGCAGAGAATCTGCCTTTTCTGCTTTAAGTCCGGCCTGGTCTGCCTCTGCCGCCCCCTCCGGGAGATCCGGCCTTACAGAC
>JADILX010000105.1 GCA_017695025.1 Candidatus Cryptobacteroides excrementavium | reverse complement strand
CTGATGGACCGTATCCTGAAAATATTTTTCCCGGCGGCAGTCCTGATGTCGGTCTTGACGGGATGTATCCGTGACGGACTGCCTGACGGGGCGGATTTGCAGCCGGGAGACAGTCTCCCTGAATTTTCGGTGACGCTGGATGACGGGAGCACTGTTGACACGTCATGGCTCCGCGCATCGGTGTCATGCGTTGTCTTCTTCCATACAGGCTGTCCTGACTGCAGGCAGGTGCTGCCATTTATGTCGGAACTCTATTCGGCGTATTCCGGCCGCGTCAGGTTCCTTTTCATGAGCAGGGAGGAAGGCTATGGGGACGTCTCCGGATATTGGGCAGAAAACGGGTATGAGATGCCTTTCTGTGCCATGAAGGACAGGTATGTGTACAGCCTGTTTGCCAGAGAGGGTGTCCCGAGAATCTATATTTCGGAAAGAGGCGGACTCATATGCCATGTGTTTGACGACAGTCAGCTTCCGGGCAGGGATGATGTTGAGGGGGCCATGCTTGAGGCACTGGGCGCCGGGCAGCCTGACGGGGAATAATTATCTGAACGTCAGTGTAAACGTAGTTTCTTTTTCGTTGCTTCCTGTGAGCCTGATGCTGCCGTTGTGCATCCTCATTATCTGCCGCGAGATACTCAGCCCGATGCCGGTGCCGGATGGTTTTGTGGTGAAGAACGGTATGAATATCTCTTCCCTGCTTTCCTTGCTGACAGGCATGCCGTTGTTGCTGACATTGACCACGACACTTTCTGCGGTGTTGATTTCTGCTGTGATGCTGATGTGGCTGGCTCCTGCCTGTATCGCATTCCTGAGCAGGTTG
This sequence comes from Candidatus Cryptobacteroides excrementavium, assembly GCA_017695025.1. GTDB lineage: Bacteria > Bacteroidota > Bacteroidia > Bacteroidales > UBA932 > Cryptobacteroides > Cryptobacteroides excrementavium. The sequence goes on along the minus strand of JADILX010000105.1, from coordinate 6,113 downwards.
ATGAAGATTCTGGATATCTGTTCCCTGTCGGCGTAGAGAAGGATGTCTTCTGACTTTTCGGTGTAGGTGCAGACGATGTTTCCTGAAGAGAACTTTTCGTCCATCAGTCTCATCACTTTCTCTATCAGATCCTTCAGATAGAAAGCGCTTTTTTCCGGAAACGGCAGGTGGGTCAGATCCCTGTAGGATGATACGAATTTTATCAGGTCTCTTGAGGATGCGGCTATTGTTTCCAGCCCCGTTCTCATGTCCGGGGTGTTTTGTCCCGTATTGTCACCGGCGTATTTCGCAAGTGCTTCGCTCAGGGATGCAATCGGTGTGACCGTGTTCATTATCTCGTGTGTGAGTACACGGATGAGTCTTGTCCATGAGGCGGACTCATTTTCTTCCATGTCGCTGCTGATGTCGTTGAATGCCACGATTTTTACATTCTTTCCTCTGATTTCCGCGGATGAGGCTGTGATGGAGAATGTCATGGTGGATGACTCATTGCTGTATCCCGCTTTTTCTTTGTGCCCTTCGGTTACCTTCGAAAATGCGTCTGCAAGCGGCGGATTGATTCTTTTCAATTGTCTGATGCTGCTCAGAGAAGAGACCCCGAGCAGGGCGAGGGCCTTGGCGTTGCAATATTCCACGTGTTCTCCGTCATTGCCTATGACAGCTATTCCCGTCTGGACATGGTCAAGCATCTGTCCATAATATTGCTCCTGCTGCCTTATCTCTTCCTTCTCTCTTTCAAATATTTTCCTTAGCCTGTTGAGTGTACGGTTGAATCTTCTCCCCATGCCTTTGTCTTCCCTGAACCGGAAGTTTGTCTCATTGTCCTCCAGGGCATCCAGCATGTATGTCACCTTTTTTCTCGCCCTGGCAGTAAACAGGATGGCGGAGACGGCGGATGACAGGATTGCAATGCCGGCAGTTATGAGTATCCATGGTGTCATATGCCGTATTTTTTCAACTTGCTGTACAATGTTGGCCTGCTGATGTCAAGCGATCTGGCCACCATGGAGAGGTTGCCGTTGTAGCGCATCATTGCGTTGCGGATGGCTTTTTCTTCTATCATCTCAAGGGTCTCTTCGTCCTGTTGTCCGTCCTGCTGTATGCGTCCGGATTCATCCGGCTCTTCCCTTTCCGTGTCCGGGAAGGCCTGGGGACCGGCAACAAGTCCTGTCAGGTCATCAGCCGAAAGCATTGTTCCTTCAGACATGATGACGGCCTTTTCGATGCAGTTCCTGAGTTCTCTGACATTGCCTTTCCACGGCTGTCCGAGCAGGATTCCGGCTGCTTCTGTCCCTATCCCGTGTACGTCTCTGCGATATTTTGCTGCAAATTCGTCCAGAAACATTTCTGCCAGCGGAAGGATTTCGTCTTTCCTTTCCCTCAGAGGAGGGATGGCTATGTGTATCGTATTGATCCTGTACCAGAGGTCTTCCCTGAATTTCCCGTCTGCCACCATCCCTTCAAGATCCATGTTGGTGGCACAGATGAGCCTTATGTCGACGGGGACAGGCCTGGTGTCCCCGACCTTTGTGACGGCCCTGTTCTGGAGCACCCTGAGGAGTTTCGCCTGCAGATGGAGCGGGATGTTGCCTATCTCATCCAGAAACAGTGTGCTTCCGGATGCCTGCTCGAAAAGTCCGGCATGGTCCGACTTCGCATCGGTAAACGCCCCTTTTACATGGCCGAAGAGTTCGCTTTCGAAGAGAGTCTCTGCTATCGCTCCGATATCGGCACCGACCATCTGGTGCCCGCTTCTTGCAGACAGCCTGTGTATCTCGCCTGCCAGTACGTCTTTACCGACACCGTTCTCGCCTGTGATGAGGACTGATGCATCTGTAGGGGCTATTTTTTCTATTGTCCTTTTTATTGCGGCCATTGCCTGGCTGCCGCCCCAGAACATGCTCCTGTCCCTGTTATTGCCGGTGGCCGGGTTCCCTTTCCTGTGCTGGAGACAGGCTTTTTCAAGTGTGGCTATGAGCCTGTCATTTTCCCATGGCTTTACAACGAAGTCAAATGCGCCCCGTTTCATGCCTTCTACGGCAAGGGCGACATCGGCGTATGCCGTGAAAAGCACTACTTCCACGTCACGGAATCTTGACTTGAGTTCCGACAGCCAGAATAGCCCCTCGTTGCCGGTATTAATGTCCCTGTGGAAATTCATGTCCAGCAATACCACATCGGCCCTGAATTCCTCTGCCTGTGTCATTAGTCCGTTCGGGGAAGGGAGAATCCTTACATCTGAGAAATGCAGCGGAAGGAGTATCTGCAATGCCGATCTTATCCCGGCATTGTCGTCTATAGCCAATATTCTGCCTTTGATTCTTGCCATTGTTGTCTTATGCTTGCAGCCGGAGCGGATGTCCGTAACCATGCAAATATAGTGTATTTCCGATACTTTTTTCTAACTTCGCATGAATAACCAGCAATAGAGAAATCATGAAGCATTATCTGTCAAGGCTTGAGGCATCTGTCAAGGCACACTGGAACGACAAGGCCTTGTGCACATGGAAAGGGGAGTCGTTTACTTTCGGCCAGATGGCCGGATACATTGAGAAATTCCATATCCTTTTCGCTGCTGCAGGGGTAGAAAAAATGGACAAGGTGGCGATATGTGCAAAAAATTCGGCAAGATGGGGCATATCTTTCCTGTCGGTTAATACTTACGGGGCTGTTGCCGTTCCTATCCTGGCTGATTTCCATCCTGAAAGTGTCAACGCGCTCGTAGACCATTCAGAGAGCATAGTGCTCATTACGGACAATGACATATGGAAGAAACTTGATATAGACAGGATGCCGGCCCTGCGGGGTGTGATCTCGGCTGCAGACTTTTCTCTCCTGCATTGCAGGGACAGGAAACTGCAGAAAGCCATGGACACTCTGGAGGATCTTTTCATGAAAAAGTTCCCGCATGGCTTTTCTCCTGATGATGTCTCCTATCCGGCCGGAAACGACGGGGATCTTGCCCTTATAAATTATACTTCCGGCACGACAAGCGCACCGAAAGGGGTGATGCTCCGCTACGAGTGCATAAGTTCCAATGTCGAGTTCGGACTGAAGCGGATTCCTGTAAGTCCTGGCGATACTTTGGTGTCAATGCTGCCGCTTGCACATATGTACGGTATGGCATTCGAGTTCCTGTATCCTCTTTGCGGTGGGGCGACGGTCTATTTCCTCGGGAAGACGCCTACTCCGTCACTCCTGCTTGGCGCCATGGCATCAGTCCGGCCGTATCTCATCATTACTGTGCCGCTTGTCATGGAGAAGATATTCAGAAATTCCATTCAGCCTGTCATAAGCAGACCGGTGATGAAGGCTTTGCTGCATCTCCCGGGGATAAGAAGGGTTATCCTCAACAAGATCAGGGCAAAACTTCTCGGCGCTTTCGGAGGGAATGTCAAGATGATAATCATGGGTGGTGCCCCACTGAACCCGGAAGTCGAAGAGTGGTTCAGGCGCATTGGGCTGCCGTACACTGTGGGATATGGCATGACAGAATGTGCCCCTCTTCTCGGTTATGAAGATTGCGGCAGATTTGTTGCCCGCTCATGCGGAAAATGTGTCGACCGGTGTGAAGTCCGGATAGACTCTGATGATCCGGAGCATGTGCCGGGTGAAATCCAGGCGAGGGGAGTCAACGTGATGTCCGGCTATTATCGCAACCCCGAGGCTACAGAGGCTGCGTTTACTCCCGATGGCTGGCTCAGGACAGGGGATCTCGGTGTCATAGATTCAGACGGCAATATTTTCATACGCGGACGCAGCAAGAATATGATACTTTCATCAAACGGCCAGAATATCTATCCCGAAGAAGTCGAGGCAGTGGTGAACAGCCAGCCTTATGTCGTGGAGTCCGTAGTGGTGGACAGGGAGTCTAGGCTTGTTGCGTTGACATACATCGACAGGGAAAAGGCTGAGTCTGATGGACTTGATGCCGCAAGTGTGGCTGCTGCTGTACAGGCTGCATCGAACAAGGCCCTGCCTTCCTACAGCCGTATTTCAAAGGTAGAGATTGTGGACGAGCCTTTTGAAAAGACTCCGAAGATGAGTATAAGGCGTTTCCTCTACAAGTAGAGGGCTTGTCCCGGCGGGTTCGGGAAGCATGCCGGGTATTTTTCCTTCTCCTCTGACTGATCCCTCCCGTCTCGGACTGACATATTGTCAGAGCGGGCGTGCTGGAATGTAATTTGACTTATAGCCGGACGGCTGGCCTGATATGTGCCGATGCCGTCCGGCTGTCTTTTCCTGCCGTCCGGTACCGGCTTCGGGATGACGGCAGCAGGGATAATATTGAAAACAACAAAAAAAACAGATAGTTATGAGCGAGACTAAAGGTAAGATTGGTGTGACCACCGAGAATATTTTTCCGGTGATCAAGAAGTTCCTGTATTCGGATCATGAGATTTTTCTTCGTGAACTTGTGGCAAATGCGGTGGATGCAGACCAGAAACTTAAGGCGCTGGCTGCTTCTGGAGAGTTCAAGGGAGAACTCGGCAGCCTGAATGTGCGGATTGTCCTTGATGAGGATGCAAAGACGCTGAAGGTCATCGACAATGGTATCGGTATGACTGCGGAAGAAGTAGACCAGTATATCAACCAGATAGCATTTTCAAGCGCGGGCGAGTTCCTTGAGAAGTACAAGGATCAGATAGGCAATATCATCGGACATTTCGGCCTCGGCTTCTATTCGGCATTTATGGTGTCAAAGAAAGTGACTATTGACACTTTGTCATGGAAAGACGGTGCTAAGGCTGTGAGATGGTCCTGTGACGGAAGTCCTGAATATGAGATGTCGGAGAGCGACAAGAAAGACAGGGGTACGGAAATCACCCTGTACATTGATGACGAGGACGCTGAGTTTGCCACAAAGGGCCGTATACAGTCCCTTCTTGACAAATACTGCAGATTCATGCCTGTGCCTGTCATCTTCGGCAAGGAGCAGGAATGGAAGGACGGCAAATATGTCGATACCGACAAGGACAATGTCATCAACAAGATAGAGCCTCTGTGGGCCAGGAAGCCTGCTGACCTGAAGGAGGAGGATTACATGGAGTTCTACCGTGCCCTTTATCCTATGCAGGATGAGCCTCTGTTCCACATCCATCTCAATGTTGACTATCCGTTCCATCTGACGGGTATCCTCTATTTCCCTAAGATCAAGGACAAGATGGAGATAACCAGGAACAAGATACAGTTGTACTGCAACCAGATGTTCGTGACGGACTCTGTCGACAACATAGTCCCTGACTTCCTGACTTTGCTGCACGGTGTCATTGACTCTCCGGATATCCCGCTGAATGTGTCAAGAAGTTATCTCCAGAGCGATGCCAATGTCAAGAAGATATCCGGGTACATAACCCGTAAGGTGGCCGACAGGCTGGAGGAAATCTTCAAGAATGAGCGTGAGGCTCTCGAGAAGAAGTGGGACAATCTCAAACTCTTCATCGAGTACGGGATGCTGAGTGATGAGAAGTTCTGTGAAAGGGCGATGAAATTCTGCCTGCTGAAAAATACGGACGGCAAATATTTCAGCATCGAAGACTACAGGAAGGCCATTGAAAGCGAGCAGACCGACAAGGACAAGAAACTTGTCTTCCTGTATGCTACGGATACCGAGGCCCAGTATCCATATATTGAAGCCGCAAAAGATAAGGGGTATGACGTGCTGCTCATGGACTGTCAACTTGATTCGCATTTTGTCAATCTGCTCGAGACCAGAATGGAGAATACCCGTTTCTCCCGTGTGGACTCGGACAGTATCGACAATCTGATTCCGAAAGAAGACAGGATTAAACTTGAAATGAGTGACGATGAGAAGGCGGATCTCAATACGGTATTCCAGTCTGTCCTTCCAAAAGAGAACAATTATTATGTCGTTGCAGACAATCTGGGAGAAAATTCTGCTCCTATTCTCATTACGCAGTCTGAGTTTATGCGCCGTTACCGTGAGATGTCTGCTCTCGGGGGCGGAATGAATTTCTATGGTGAGATGCCTGCTTCGTACAATATCACTGTCAATATGGAGAATCCTCTTGTCAAGAAGATAATGGATGCCAAACTTGCTGCGGTAAAGCCGGTTGAGAAAGTTGAGGATGCCGCCAAGGATGCTACAGAGG
>JADILX010000104.1 GCA_017695025.1 Candidatus Cryptobacteroides excrementavium | reverse complement strand
GGAGCTGTCCGTCAACATTGACAGATATGAAAAATCTATTTTTTCTGGCAGCGTTTGCTGTTCTGATGACGGCTTGTGGCAGTACAAAGCATGTTTCTGAATCAACCAGAACAAGTGCAAAAAATCTTGAAGGAGAGAAAGTTGCGGTTGAGACCGTTGTGCTTCAAGGCATTGAGATGGCGGAAACTCTCAGCGAAGACGGCTCTGAAATAGTTACCCGTCCATACAAATGGTATTCCGGTACAGGAATCGCCGACAACAAGCAGGTGGCAATCGAACTTGCACAGCGTGAAGCATATGCCACTATCTCCAGAGTAATCAACAATACAGTTCTTGATAATGCCAGACGCGGCAATCTTGCAAACAACGGGAAAGTCCAGCAGGCGCTTACGTCACATTGGGAGCAGGTGAGTGCAAGCGTAGCAAAGGCCTGCGAACCATTCGGAAAGACTGTCATAGAGTACAATCCTTCGACAGGCATGTATTCAGTGACAGCCAAGGTCGCAGTCAGGGGAGACATTTTCTTTGACCTGCTTGACACAGCCGGCAAATTCGAACCTCAGGGGCTTTCACAGGAAGAACTGGATGAGTTCATAGAAATCAACAGATCAATTCTGGATACGGCTAAAGGCAATTAATCTACAGTCATGAAAAAAGGCTTGCTGATATTTGTCTGTATCTGCATCTCTTTGACAGGATTACGGGCAGACGGGTATCCGGAAGAGTGGGGCATCTATATTTCCGGAGACTATATCTACGACATACAGAGCGGGGTCAATGAGTCATCCATGGAAGAGTCTGCATTCAGGAACTATCTGACGGATCTTGCCAGAACAAACATAGCCAGGTCGGTGACTACAAAGATAAATGACCGGTCCAGGCTAGCAAAACAGTCTGTTGACGGCAGGACATCAGTGGACTATTTATCGGTCACACAGTTTTCAACAGATGTCGAACTGAATCTTGTAAAGAGCAAGTCGGTCTATGACAGAAAATTGAAGACAGGCCATGCAATAGCATATATAGACAGGCAGGAGGCTCTGGCATTCTACCGTAACAAGGCTCTGATGGCATTCTCTAAAGTGGAAAATGCCATTTCTCTGGCGGAAGACTATGCGTCTCAAGGATTCAAGGTCAGAGCCAGTGATATCCTGGCCCAGATGACCTCAGAATTAAATAGTATAGACAATGACCTTTTCATGCTGAATTTCTTCGGTATCCCGGAAAATGAACTTTCTGACCTGTCCCGGGAAAAAGGATGTTTGTCGGAAAATCTGCTTAAGAAAGGGATGGAATACCGGCATGGAACCAAGGTCTATATGGAATGTATTTCATCCGGTGATGCCGGGGAGCAGGCAGTTGAAGTAGAAAACGGGCTCAAGGGCTTGTTGTCGGGAAAAGGGTGCATGTTTGTTGACGATATGGATGCAGCAGACTGGACAATCTCCATAGGCCTGTCTGGGAGAAAATACAATGTGTCGGAGATGGGAGGCATGAAGATATATACTGCATACATTGATGCCGAGATAGATGTAGCGAATAGAGGCGGAGACAAGATCCTTGAGAAGTCTGTTTCAGAGAAGGGAATTCACACAATGAATTATGATGAGGCACTTAGAGAGGCAGGTGAAAAGGCAGGAGAAAAAATCTTCGGAACGATATATCCGGTAATAATTCAATAATCTATAGACCAATGAAAATCAGAATCATTTTTATCATGGCCGCACTGTTGTCAATACAGGTGCTGTCATACGGACAGGAAGAGCAGACCAAAAAGATTGCTATCCTTGAGACAGTCGACAGGGAGGGCTCAGTCAGTTATGGTATAAAACTTATGCTGAGGAGCAGCCTGTCATATGCTATAACCAATACCCCGGGATATGAAGGTTATGACAGGGTGGACCTTGAATCCATTGTGGGAGAGCAGTCTTTCCAGAGGACAGGTATGGTGAGTGACGAACAGATAAAGAAACTCGGGGAAATGACCGGTGCCGCATATATTCTGGTAGCGGAGGCTGCAAAGGTAGATGCAACGCATATCTTTATTACAGCCAAGATACTTAATGTAGAAACGGCAAGGCTTGAAGCCACGGCCAATGTACAGACCCTGACGGAAGCAAAGGAGATAGAAGAAGGGTGTAAGGAACTGGCCGCAATGCTGTTGGGCTCGGCTGCAGCAGACAGGTCTTCCGCAAGTACAGGACAGAAAGAGGAACAGTCATGGTCGGGACCTACACTGAATGAACTTCTTGCGCAGCAGATTGAACTTAGGAGGCAACGGCAGGAAGCCCGTCAGCAGCGTGCAGCAGAACGTGCCGAAGCAAAGTCACAGGCAGATTCGATACGAAGACAAGAGAAAGATGCATTTAATGCATATGTCTCTTCCATCGATGATGCAAGGGAAATTCCCGAGGGAATATATCCAGGGATGAAATACAGGCAGTACAGGAAGTTTTACAAGGCTTCAGATTATGTCAGGATGCAGGGAGACAGGTACAGCCCTGCTGCAGGAGGGATATGCTCGTTCTTTATACCGGGACTTGGCCAGATGGTCAATGGCGATGTAGGCAGAGGATTTGTATTTTTCGGAACGGCAGTCGGAGGCTCAATCCTGTCGTCTGTCGGTATATCGATTCTTGACAATGCAATGTCCAATAGTGAGGCAATCCCTGGTGTTGTATTGACGATGGCAGGTCTGGTGACAGTTCTCGGTACCGAGATATGGTCCATAGTGGACGGGGTGCGTCACGCCAAAATAAAGAACATGTACATGCGCGATATCAGAAGGTATTCATCCATTGATATCAGACTTAATCCATATGTAGCCAGTACGGTGGATATTTCAGGGCAGGGCCTGACTCCGGCGGTCGGACTCTCCCTGAATATCACGTTCTGACCAGAAAGGCCTGGCGTAACCGTTTATTGCCATCCCTGGGCTTTCATAGGAAATTCCACACCGTCAGGGGTGACGATAACGGCTCCTACGTCAGGCTTTGCAAGATGACCTATAATGTCAAACACCTGAAAGTCACGTCTGAACTTGTCGTGCTTGCCTATAGGGACAGTAAATAGCAGCCTGTAGTCATCTCCTCCGTTGAGGGCGGCGGATACAGGGTCTATATTGAACTGTTTTCCGAGGTCGAACATTTTCCCCGGGAACGGAATCTTGTCTACATATATCTTTGCCCCGAGTCCGCTGTCCCGGACAAGTCTTTTGACTGCATCGGAAAGTCCTCGGGTGACAAAATATCCATAGGAAGGGATGATTCCGGCTTCTTCCAACTGGCTCACTATGGAAGGATTGAGTTCAGGTTTCAGGTAAGCCCCGACAAGATGCCTGTACTGTTCAAGGTCAGGCTGCATGCTGTCGTCCTTTGTGGATGAGAACCGGCGTTTTTCCTGTTCCAGCACCTGCATCCCCATGAATGCAGCCCCGAGATTGTCCGATATGCAGATAAGGTCCATGCTTTTGGCTTCCATCCGCCGTTTGGCCGTGATGCAGGATGTGAGTCCGGTCATTGAGACTGCTATACTCAGTCCGTTTGGCGATGGCGTCATATCGAGGGAGAGTTTCTTTACTCCATGTTCTTTTGCTGCAGTGACTGCGCCTGACCAGAATTCCTTCACCTGTGAGAAGTCAAGTTTGGCTGACAGACCCAAAGTTATGGAAAGGGCATGAGGCCTTGCCATAGCGGCATAGAGTTCACCAGTGACTGAAATTACACTCTTGTATCCCAGATGTTTCAGAGGGAAATAGACAAGGTCGAAGTCTATTCCTTCTATCAGCAGCCGGGAGGCTGTATGTATCACATCCCCTTTCTGGTCCGCTTCAGGATCATTCCCGGCCCATGGGCTGTATCCTGTGTTTTCAAAAAGTCGTTCAATGGCCTCGACACGGCCTATTTCTGAAAATTTCTCTTCTGCCATATCCTTATCTGATAATTATTGATGACATAAAAATAGTCAATAATACAATTCCCGGCAAAAATACTTTTTCTTTAAATTCTTATGATAATTATCATTAAATTTATACACATATTTGAATATGCCGTCCACATAATCTTTACTGCCATGAAAAAAACTGTTATGAATCGCAATGGGACTCAAAGGATGATCAGACTTCAATCCGGTTAGGAATTTATCATGCAGAGAAGAACCAGTATAGAAGATACAGGAAATGAAGAAGTTTATAATAATATTATTGTCGGCAGTAGGTTTTGTTACGGTATTGACCGGTTGTCGTAACGATGTCCCAATCAGAGAGAAATTCGATGAAATCAAGACAACGGATTTCTTGCCTTATTATGGTACATATACTTACATTAGAGATTGGCAAACCGTTCTGATGGAATATCATAATTGTATTTTTTACATAAATCATGGGGTTAATAAAATAAGTGATATAAAACGAATGTATTCTTATGAAGACGATATTATAACGCTTTCTATGACGGAATATAGCCATATTCAACAATTGCTCGATACATTCGACAAGTTGTCTATTACATATTTAGGGGTAGACGTTGTAGGGAATGTTCATATTATTCTGTACTGGAACGATCAGTGCAAATATTATTTTTTGCGGGTTCAGCCGGGCTGTACATTGGAAGAGGTCAAAGACCATTTCGGGGAAAAAGACAAAGAATATGGTCTGTATGAGGGCAATTGGTATATGAGACAGGAAAATCATGAGCAAGACAAGCCAGAAGACCTTTCTGCGCCGGGAATGCGGGATTGGTTTTTGGGTAAATAATTTATACATTTGTAAAGATGTGTCCGGAAGGACAGGTATGAACATTAAATATCATTGATATGGCGACAGTAACATTCAAGGGAGAGCCGGTAGAGTTGTGCGGGGATCTCCCTAAGACAGGGGAGCAGGCTCCGAAGTTCGGTGGAGTGAAAGGTGATCTCACTACAGTACATCTTCCTGATTTTCTCGGGAAAAAGGTGGTACTCAATATTTTCCCGAGTCTGGACACTCCGGTCTGTGCTGCATCCGTGCGCAGATTCAACAAAGAGGCTTCATCTCTCGACAACACTGTGGTGCTATGCGTTTCAAAAGACCTTCCGTTTGCCCAGGCAAGATTCTGTGCGGCAGAGGGACTGGACAATGTCGTGACTCTGTCAGTGTTCCGGTGTCATCATTTTGACGAGCGCTATGGCCTGACAATGACGGACGGGCCGCTTAAAGGCCTTCTTGCAAGAGCAGTGGTCATTGTTGACGAAGAAGGCCGTATCATCTATGAGGAACTCGTGCCTGAGATTACCAGCGAGCCTGACTATGTGTCTGCTCTCAAGGCCCTGAAATAAACGTCATGCGGCTGACGGAAAAGGCATCGGCTGTCGTAAGATTTTATATCGACGGCTTCAGGAACATGACATGGGGACGGCCCCTGTGGTATGTCATCATTCTGAAATTGATCATATTGTTTGCTGTACTCAGGGTGTTTTTCTTTGAGCCTGTGCTCGCAGGAAAGACAGAGGCGCAGAAAAGCGACCATGTGGGCAGTGAACTTGTAGACAGGATGTCAATGCCGTCAGATGTACGGGAATAAATCTATAGTCTGATATTTAAACATTGCGCGATATATGGTTGATACCGCTCTGATAGGCTGGTCAAGAGCCCAGTTTGCCCTTACTGCCTGTTACCATTGGCTTTTTGTCCCTCTTACCCTCGGTCTTGCCGTCATCATGGCGGTGATGGAGACTGTCTACGTGGTCAAGAAAGATGACTTCTGGAAGCGTACCGCAAGGTTCTGGCAGAAGATATTCGGGATTAATTTCGCTGTCGGCATAGCCACAGGCATTATCCTCGAATTTGAATTCGGGACCAACTGGAGCAACTACTCCTGGTTTGTAGGTGATATTTTCGGCGCCCCTCTTGCGATAGAGGGCATCTTTGCATTTTTTATGGAAGCGACTTTTGTGGCTGTGATGTTTTTCGGCTGGAACAAGGTGGGAAAGAAGTTTCATCTGGCTTCCACATGGCTTACCGGTATAGGCGCATCCATCTCTGCCTTGTGGATACTTGTCGCCAACAGCTGGATGCAGCATCCGGTGGGCATGGAGTTCAATCCTGATACCGTCCGCCACGAAATGGTGGACTTCTGGGCGGTGGTCACCAATCCTGTCGCTATCACAAAATTCTTCCATTCGGTGCTGAGCGGATGGATGACAGGAGCGGTCGTAGTGATAGGGCTCAGTTGCTGGTATCTTCTCAGAAAGAGGGATGTCAGATTTGCCAGGGCGAGCATAAAGGTGGCTTCTATTGTCGGCATCATCGGCACACTTGCTGTCATGTTTACCGGAGACGGATCCGCTCTTCATGTGGCGAAATATCAGCCTATGAAACTTGCTGCAGCGGAAGGTCTTCAGGATGGCGGTCAGAGAGCGCCGTTCTCGATAGTTCCCGGTGTAGAGATTCCCGGGATGCTGTCGGTTCTTGCAACCCATGATATAGACGGGTACGTGCCCGGGATAAATGACCTGCTCAACGGATATGAGACTCCTGACGGAGTCACCGGTATTTCTGCCGGGGAGAAGATGGCGCGGGGTGATAAGGCCCTGGAGGCATTCAGCACTTACCGGGAGACACGTGACTCTGATCCGGAGGCAGCGGCATCAGCCAGAAAAGTCCTGGAGGAGAATGTGGACTATTTCGGCTATGGATATATAGACAATAAGGAGGAACTCGTGCCTCCTGTATGGCTGGTATACTGGCCGTTCAGGATAATGGTAGGCCTGGGATGCTTCCTGCTTCTTCTCATGGTGGCTGTCTTCTGGTTTGAGCACAGAAACAGGATAGAGAAGATGAGATGGCTCCAGTGGTTGTCCCTGTGTTCCATCCCTCTTGTATATCTTGCGGGCCAGGCCGGATGGGTAGTGGCAGAGGTCGGACGCCAGCCATGGGCCATCCAGGATCTTCTTCCTGTAAAGGCCGCGGTCTCCAGCCTTGACAAGGGGGCTGTGATGACGACATTCTTCATTTTTGTAGCCGTATTCACCCTCTTTCTTGCCATAGAGATAAGGATTATGGCCAAGGCTGTATCCAAAGGCCCTGAAAAAGCCCCGGAAGACAGCGCAGAGCAGGAAAATTCCTGATGCGGGAGACAGGTGTTTCACAATAAAATCAGTCGGATATGTTTGAATATGGTTTTCTCCAGCAATACTGGTGGTTTATAATATCTCTCCTCGGCGGGCTCCTGGTCTTCCTGATGTTTGTCCAGGGTGCAAACGCCATGATATTTTCCTCAGGCAGGACTGAGGAGGAAAGGACAATGATAGTCAATTCGACGGGCAGAAAATGGGAGTTTACATTTACAACTCTCGTGACGTTCGGAGGAGCCTTCTTTGCCTCTTTCCCGCTTTTCTACAGTACAAGTTTCGGCGGGGCCTATTGGGTCTGGGTACTTATTCTTGTAAGTTTTGTTTTTCAGGCCGTGTCCTATGAGTTCCAGAGAAAGGCCGGGAATATTCTCGGAAGAAATGTATTCAGGGCTTTTCTTGTTGTCAATGGTTTTCTGGGGCCTTTCCTTGTCGGAGTTGCTGTCGGGACATTTTTTACAGGGTCGGACTTCTATGTGGACAAGAATGCCATCGGCGGCCTTTCTTCCCCTGTAATCAGCAGTTGGGGCAATTCGTGGCATGGACTTGAGGCCCTGGCATCTGTGCCTAATCTCCTGCTCGGCTTTGCCGTGGTGGGGCTTACACGCGTCCTCGGGTCTCTCTACATGATAAACAACATTTCCGATGAGACTCTGACCGGCAAGATACGTGGCAGGCTGGTGTTCAACGCAGCCGGATTTCTGCTGTTTTTTCTGGCTTTCCTTGTGTGGCTATTTACCTGTGAAGGCTTTGCTGTAAGTGAGGACGGCACCGTGTTCATGGAAAAATATAAATACTGGCACAATCTGCTCCAGACGCCTCCTGTACTGGTGATTTTTCTTGCAGGTACATTGGCTGTCCTGTACGGTATATTGAAGACATCCCTAAAAAAGGGATACAGACGCGGTATCTGGTGGACCGGAGCGGGGACTGTCCTTGCAGTGACAGCCCTTTTCATGCTTGCGGGATATAACGGTACGGCCTATTATCCGTCTACGGCAGACCTGCAGGCTTCGCTTACGGTTTCCAACAGCTGTTCCAGCGAGTTCACCCTGAAGACAATGACATATGTGTCATTCATCATCCCGTTTGTCCTGGCATATATCGCCTATGCCTGGAGGGCTATGGACAGGACTCCAATAACTGCACGGGAGATGGATGCTACGGAAGACAAATATTAAATGAATTTAAAATATAGAATCTCATGAAAAGATGCTTTCTTGCGGCCGTGTGCTGCTGCGCATTTGCGCTTGTCCAGCCGGCCTTTGCTGCAGGCTCCGGAGATGACGGGGAGTCGCTTAAAGTAATATCATTCAATCTCAGGAACGGCGAAGCCAATGACGGGACCAATTCCTGGAGGTACAGGTGTCCTGCCTCGCTGCTTATGGTACAGGAAGAATGCCCTGACATAATGGGAGTGCAGGAGGCGTATGACTACCAGGTCCTGTTCTTTACTGAGAATCTCAAGGACTACAAGGCCAAGGGAGTCGGCCGTGAGGACGGCAAGCGTGAAGGGGAGCATATGTCCATCTTCTACAACAAGAAGACCGTGTCGCTGAAAAAGTGGGGTACTTTCTGGCTTTCAGAGACCCCTGACGAGCCGTCTTTGGGTTGGGACGGGGCATGCAGGCGGACAGCGACCTGGGCAGTGATGAAGCACAAGAAATCAGGGAATAAGTTCCTGTATGTCAATACTCATCTTGACCATGTGGGGAAAAAGGCCCAGAAAAACGGTCTTGCCCTCATTTTGGACCGTATTGCTGAACTCAACACTGACAATCTTCCTGTCATCCTTACAGGGGACTTTAATGTCACTCCTGATGATCCTGTCCTTGACGGACTTGATTCGGTCATGAAAAGCGCCAGGAATACTGCGCTTAAGACAGATTCCACCGGGACATACAACGACTGGGGCAAGACATCGCAGATAATCGACTATATCTATTATTCAGGATTCAGTTCCTGTCCTGAGTTCAGGACGGTCACAAAGAAGTTCGGCTCATGGCCGTTCATTTCCGACCATTATCCGGTGGAAGCCGTCCTTGTATTCTGATTCAGTCGGCATAGGCAGCCAGTTCTTCATCCGTGGCGTCTCTGACGCAGCGGATGTAGAACGGTTTGTCTCCATTATACTCATCCCCGCAGGTCACCATTTCATTGCTGTTGATATAGAACGCCTGGCGTACATTCTGGTTTGAGAACTGGGTGCAGCACGGTACATTGCCGTTGTCCTGGAGTCCCGGGAGCACATATCTGTCATAATTTGACGCCAGGACTGTGAGTTCCACGAGGTTTGGAAGTCTCCAGCCGGCATTCTCCGGCTCTCCGGACTCGCTGTAGTCTGCACAAGGATTGTTCTGGTTGTTCCCGATATTTTGCAATACGGTGAGAGTCCGGTATATATTGCTGCCGGTATTTATGACTTTGTTCCCATACCGGGTGGTATAGTAGTCCCCGTCTGTTGGCCATGTCGTTGACATGTAGTTTTTTGCTACAATCAGGGCATCATAGAACCTGTTGTACTCGCTGTCTTCATCATGCTGGACGAAGTTGTATGGTGACGGGTTAGGGATCTGGCGGAAGAGGGAAGGGGTAAGCCGGCCACGGAAGTCCAGAAAAATGTTCCCTTCGGCAGTGGCCTTTTCTTCGCATACAGCAGCGGCCACTACATTCATGCTCCCGTCCACATCGGCCGGAAGGAGCCTGACACACCTGATCAACTTGTCTCCGTATTCATTGATTTGTCCTCCATAGGAGCCTTTTTCTACAGCCCAGAAGACTGTCTTGTTCTGAGAATTGCCCGTATAGTCAGTCCGGTATGTACTCGTTACATAAAGCGCCCCGTCAAGAAGAAAATCAACAGGATATGTCCCGTCATCCAGATTGTCTTTGTCTCCGGTATAGAGTTGGGCCTCGTTGGAGATGGCATTTGCTCCCATTCCCATCCTGATGTATTCATTGATGGACGGCATGTACCAGCGGATTTCGTTGTCATCGATATACGAGTCCCCGTTGAGGTCACGGTTGCGTGACAGGCAGGCATTTATGGCATATTTGCGCTTGTAGGCCTGTGTCAGTGTCCTCTTGCCGTTTACGCTGGTCAGATGGCCGTTATGTGAAGGATCGATGTATGTGTTCCATGTTGTATATGTGCCGGCATCGATAAGTTTCGTGGTATTGCTGCGGCCGTCCGTATCCGAATAGATTGAATACTGGTCTGACGGTGTCCCGTAAGGCATCGGCCCCCCTTCATCGAAGGTCTCCATGCCGAAGGCGTCAAGGGCCTCAGTGTCGTCATAGAAAGTCTGTATCGAGCGCTGTGAGATATTGGTGTGGGCACGGCTATATGTGCTTTTACCGTCGTCTGAGACCTGGATATCCATGGAGATCATCAGCCGTCTCTGTCTGGCATTGGTGAACTCGCTCCATTTTTCGATTGCTTCGTCCGTCACGGGATTCCGGGTGTAATAGTATTCGTCCACGAACCCTGTGAAATATGTATACCAGTTGCCACCTGTGTACCGTACAGTGATCCCGTCTTCAGCCCGGTCGCCTGTGGCGAGGGCATAACTGTCTCCGGAGTATGGATTGTCATTCCTGTATTCCAGCAGTTTCTTGACAGCCTTTCCGATTTTTACGCATACGTCGTAGGCGTCGAGCAGGTAGTTGCGGCTTGGGCTGGTGACGGTGATATATGAGTTGTTCAGTGTCCCGTCATTGTTGTATCTGCTGTTTTTCCAGTCAGGCAGTCCCGGATAGGCCGAAAGAGTGTTACCGCTGGACTGCGGGTAGAACTCCACCCATTTGTAGTCTATGCCGGCAAGAAATCTTTCTTTGGCTGCTGCGGCAGCCTGCTGTGCCTGTGATGAAGACGGGTCATCATAGCCTTTGACTGCCTCAAGATAGTCCATGTACGGGACTGTGAGCTGTTCGCTTGTCTGGAAAGGTGTACTGCAGTACAGTATCAGGCACTGCCCTATGGCTTCGTCCACGTCTGTTATCCCGTTCCCGTCTTCGTCTGCAGTCAAGTCTGAGCCGGCGGTCGACCTGACGGTGTTTGCAATAGATGAAATATTGTACTGGAGCAGTACCTGCTCATAATGGGCATCGAGGGAATAACTGAGGGTGATGTCGTTGATGTTCACGATGTCTCCTTCTGCTCCTGGCTCGTCGCCTTGCTCCATGTCCCCTTCTCCATTGGTGGCTCCTGCTATGGCTTCAGCCACAATGCTGTCCACTCCGTTGACGGTGATATTGTATGTGTATTTCCAGTTTCTTCTTACGGAGTAGTCTCCCATGCTTCCGGAGGGACTGAAGTCCCCGAGATGTATCACGTATGTTGCTGTTCCGGAGTAATACAGTTCTTCAGGGCCGGAGTCCGGCACATTGTATTCTGCATACTCTCCGTTTATCTCGATATATGATGCATTTGCCGGGGCATATGTCCATGTCTTTTCCCCGTTGGAGGCACCGGCTCCTGCACCGGAGAAGTCCCATTCGTCACGCATGGTGTATTCTGTCACGGCCGCCTTGCTGTCCTGTATGTTTTCAGGCAGGAAGAAGTCGAAGGTGTATTCCCCTCCTGTCGCCGTAGTTGTGATGGTCTGCTGCGAACCGTCGTAGTAGAATTCCGGGTCGGATTCCATAGGGTTTTCCTCTATGGCCCTGTTGCTCCCGAGACGTGTGCCTTTGGAGATGTTGTAGAGCCTGTATGAAGTAGGGGTGAAAGATATCCTCTTTCCTGCCCTTGTGCCGCTTTTTATGTTGAATATCACGTTGGCTACTATCCTCTGCAGATTGATGATGCCGGATGAGGCCCCATTGAGGGTGAATGTCACTGCATCCCCGGCTATGTCGCTGGAGAAAATCATCTGCTGGGTAGGGTATTCCGGAGTCGTGCCGTTGCTGATATATCTCGATCTCAGCATTACGATTTCATTCCCGACTTCAGCCATTGTCAGTTCTCCGGCGAGAGCCTGCTGTGCAAGACTCTCTATCTTGTCGAGAAAACTTACAGGTGTCTCGTCGGAACTTACCCATGACTGTACGCTGATATAGTTTGCTATGGCAAATATGCGCTTTGAGCCTGTAGTAGTCCGGATGTCTGTCTCATAATACCGTCCGGTGCTGCTCGTACCGGTCTCCCGGATGTCGTTTTCGTCAGTTATCTTTATGACGTCTTCACACCTTGACCCGTCTGCATTGAAGATAAACAGGCAGAGTGATGTGATGTCGGAGTAGTCATTGAGTTCAGCCTTGGTGGTGATGTCCACTTTTCCCCCGTCCGGGGCACCGAAAGAAAGGGTGGCTGTCACTGGTATACCTTCCTCTTCCTGTCCCGGGCTCAATTCTTCTCTTGTACAGGCCGGAAACCAGAGTATCGCTGCAACAATCAGTGCAGTCCTGAATAACCATATTGTCTTTGTCCCTTTCATTACTGCTGTCCTCGTCGTATTTGAATCCGGTTAGTTGAAGGTTATGTCCATCTCGCTGTCTTCCCACGAAAGGGCAATGATGACCATGTTCACGTCTACTGATGCATTGAAGATCCCCTTGACTTTGACCCAGTCGTTCGGGGCGACAGGCGGGAGATACACCGTCTTGCTCATCCTTTCCCCGTTGATGCTGTAGTCG
The DNA here is from genome assembly GCA_017695025.1 of Candidatus Cryptobacteroides excrementavium. Taxonomy (GTDB): domain Bacteria; phylum Bacteroidota; class Bacteroidia; order Bacteroidales; family UBA932; genus Cryptobacteroides; species Cryptobacteroides excrementavium. The sequence goes on along the minus strand of JADILX010000104.1, from coordinate 6,243 downwards.
ATGTCCAGTATGTAGGCTCTGGCTGATGTCTGATAGTCTGTCCCTGCAGGGAAAGCGTCCGGATCTGAAGACCCGTATGTATTCGGCAGCAGGTAAGCCTCATCCGAAAGCCTCATCATGGCATCGTCTTCGGTGCTGCAGGTACTGTTGATGACAGATATCTCAGTTGTGCCTGTAAGTATCCCTGTCTCCGGCATTATCACTGCCGTGTAGTCCGGGGCCCCGTCAGCAGCAAAAAGGCCGGCTCCGGACGGGCCTTGGGCACGGAGTGAGATGCCATTGATGCTGACACTGAACCGGTAGTCCGCTTTCGCAAAATAGAAAGACAGGCGTCCCATGGCCCGGGTCACGTCTATAGGGATGACCTGCTGTACCACTGTCGAACTGTTGTCCGCTTCTTCGACGGTAAAGGTAAAGTTGTTGCTGTCTACAGTGTTCCCCTTCGGGATATTGCTCATGATGACCGCAGCCTTTCCGTCTGCCGTGTCCCCTGTCTGGAGTCCTGAGAAACGGAAGCCTTCAATGTCTGCCCTGCTTGAATTTTCTGACAATGCTGCCTGCCCGTCCTGGACAGAGGCATATGTGTCATTGGTGATGACGTAGAAGTCTATTTCCCCGCTTGCCGACAGTTTCATCGGACAGTTGAACGGCCCTTTCCCGTCAAAGCCGTCAAAATAGCCGTACCCTACACATTCTTCGTTCTGTGTTTCTCCGGGGGCGTGCTTGAAGGCGTATATCCTGACAGAATGTACAATCTTGTCCTCATCCACGGCATATCCTGCTTTGGTCGCTGTCTGACCTGACAGGGCAAGGCATACGTTGGCCGGACCGCCGAATTGCCTGCGGACGGTGTCCTCTTTGGAGCACCCCGCAAGGCAGATTGACAGTGCAAGCAAAAATATTCTGAGCAGTCTTGCCATATACCCGTATCAGTCAAACCCTGGAAATACTTCCTCTACATTCCATTGTATGATGGTGACCTCTGTGCCGCGCAGAATGATCTGCATCGATACACAGGCCTCCTGCTGCCCGTCCACCGTGACTCCGTATCTGTCGATGAAATCTTTGACAGATATGGTGTGCCATACGTTCCCGCTTTCAGCATCGCTTATGACGATAGAGGTCTGTTCATCTTCTGTAAAGCGCAATGTGTTGTATGACAATATCCATGATGACTCGTCATCAGGGTCATCCAGGAGTTGGGGAACGATATCGCAGCGCTCGTCTTTTGACGGAGAGTGTGCGAAATCCGTAAATTCCGGACAATTGGTATGGCTCACGTTTATGCTGGCCTTGCCTCCTTCTATGGTCATGGCATCCTTAAACCCGACGAGGCGTACCTGCATGTCGATGTGTGAACATTCGAATACGCATGTGCCGGTGACATCCTGCAGGGTCTCGGGGACAGTGATTTCGAGCGAACTCCAATAGAGGGCGTCAGTCCCTGAAAAACCGTCTTCATCTCCTGAAAAATGTGCCGGTTCGGCCACCCTTGCATCGGAGCCTTCTTTGTCCACGGTGGTGTTTTCAAATACATTTCCCCAGCATACAATCCTGTACTCGCCAGGGGAAAGATGGAGGTGCGTCCCCTGCTCGGCAGTGAGTGCCTCCTTGTCAAATACATATTCTCCTGCAATGGAATTGTCCGCCGCATAGATATACATGTTCACCTTGTCTATCTTGTCGGCAAAGATATCATCCACCCCGTCCCCGGTGTACAGGAAATCGAGGATGATGTCGCAGGTACAGTCTGACCGGTCGTCCCGTATGCTGCACGAGCCGGTCAGAAGTACTGCTGCAATCAATGATAATATGGTATATTTCAATTCCATTGTCTCGGAAAGTCAATCTCCGGTCCTATCAGTTTCCGAAAGACGGAAGGACAGGAATTTCATTGTAGTTTACAACGGTTACGCGGACAATGATGTTGTAGGCGTTTTCTGTCACTGTTCCGGTTGTGACGTTGAACGGATTGATGACAACCTCGCTCATCTTGTAGATGGAGTTAGGCTTGATTTCAGCCTTGGTTGACGCATCTGTATTGAACTGTGTCATGTTGGCGAAGTAGATGCCGCTTTCCGTATTGAACCTGAGGTTCGCTGTCAACTGGTCTACGATGTTCTCATCCTCGACAGGTGTAGTACCGGTTTCATCATATACTGTCACTGTATAGTCTCCGTCAGGCTTGAAGTAGAACACAAAGTGGAAGTGCGGGTCATTCTGTCCTGCAGCCGGCATAAGAGTATTGTCTGCGGCTATGTCCTGGTCAGTTTCCTCTACATTAAAAGGCACGAAAAAGTTGAAAGGCACGCAGGTTGTTGCTTCATCCTGATAATAGTAGTAGAAGGTATTCCCCTCAGTATGGTTATAGGATTCGTCAAACAGGTTCCCGTATGTGCCGGATTCATTGTTGACATAGAGGGATACGTTGTTCACGTTGTTTTCTGCAAGGATTGTCACCTTGTCATTGGCTGTGTCCCAAAGGCCCTGGGTGTTGAGATGGTTACCCGCAGGAGTGGCAAAGAATGAAGATGAACTTGGCTCGACAGGAAGCATGCTCTGATAGAAATTCGACATGTATATGCCGTAGAGGTCAGGCTTGAATCCTTCCCATTTGATTGTGTATTTGGTTCCATCAAGTTCTACTGGTGCTTCACCGGCGATTTTGACCCCTATCTTCTCTATCTCGAGACGGGAAATGACCGGACGGATGGAAAGTACGGCAGTATAGTACTGGGATGCTTCTTCTGCGTCTCCTACAACGACAGTCGCGTCTACATCATCTGCCGGCTCGTTGTCTGCACCATCAAGAGACCTGTCGGCACCGACATAGAGGATGGCATTGCTCTCAAGCAGGCTGCGGACCTCTGTGTATTTCGAACTGAGAGAGGCGATATCTTCTCCCTTGGAGAGGGCTGCGTCATCGTTGGCGACAACATATACCCTGCTGATATTGGTAAGCCCTACGAAACGCACACCGCTTCCGTCATTGGCAACGAGTCCGTCCCATGCAGTCTTGTCGTCTCCCTGCGCCGTGCTTGACACACTGTAGACATACTGGATGACATCATTTGAGTTTGTGAAGTAGATGTCGAGTTTTGTCACATTGGCTGTGGCATTGTAGGAATTGTCAGGAGTCATGTTGGCCTTTGTAAGGTTGGCTCCCTTGATTTTGACTGTAACGGCCTTTACTCCGTCATCAGGGTTGTTGTAAGGCGTTTCTGCGTCTTTGTTGCAGCCTGCAAGAGCAAGGACGGTAAACGCGATAGCCGCAATTGAAAATACCTTTTTCATGATTTAGAAATTAGTTTTTTATATAAAAATATTGTCTTTTGTCTACAATTGGCTGATTACATTCAGCAACTGGCTCATGTTGTGCTCCGCATTGGCGTTGCCTGCTTTTGCCGCTGCCTCCAATGCTGCGGCCGCAGTATCATACTGCCCGGCCTGGGCGCATGCTGTCCCGTAGAGATTGAGCAGTTCCGCCTGCTCTCCGGTCAGCCCTCTGTCCATTGCCTCCTCAGTCATCAGACTTGCCGCTTCTGAAAGTATCTCTACAGCGGATGCCGCATCCCCCCTGGCAATGGCCGCTGCTGCCGTGTCGCTCATGACAGCCGGCGAGTGCGGGTAATATTTTGCCGCCATTGCCATGGCATGGGCATATTCTTCAGAGTCCGGGCTGTAAGAACCGGCAACCTTGTACATTTCTGACAGATTGAGGTCCTGTGGCCGCTCATATATCATTCTGCGGGCTTCCCCGAGGTCAAAATTTTTCACTTCATATTCCACCCTGTAGGTACAGTGCCTCAGATAAGGGTAGATGTTTCTCAGAAGCCAGACATATTCGCTGCGGGTCAGAAGTCTCATCATTTTGCGCTCGCACAGGTTGCGGTTTTCCGTGAACGTGTCTATGACATCTATTATCCTGTCTTTTTTCGCAAAGTCCGAGTCTTCTATCCGTGCCCTGAATCCGTCCCAGTCCTCTCCGCTCCATTCTACATGTATCAGGCTGTCTGCAACATCGTTGTGCCCGGCGATATATCTGGCGAAAGACTGTGCCCTGTTGCGCGAAAGACGGATATTATAGTCCCAGGTCCCTTCCGGGGAAGCAAATCCGGCGACATAAATCCCCGTGATTGAGATGTAGTCCTTGTCCTTGACAAGGGCGATAGAGCGGGTCACGGTATCGAGTACGGTGCTGTTGTCTTTCCACGATGGCAGGATGTCGTATCTGTCCCATCTGAAATGGAGTCTGGCTATACGGCTTTCCTCCCGTCGCTTTACCGGTTCCGGAGCCGGCTCAATCTTTCCTGTTGCCCATTGAGGGATGAATTTCGGCAGGACAGGACTTTCAAGAACAGTTTCAGATGTCCCTTCTCCACAGTCTGCGCATCCCTGTACGCATTCTCTTACCGTCACTTTCCCGTCCAGCATCCATGGCGAGTATGGGACCGCCGACACATATGCATATTCCTGTTCTGTCCTGTTCTTCCTCTTTATGATGGCCTGGGCAGAGTATCTGGCGCTGTCTGTCTGGTCAAGGGCCTCTCTGCGGAGAAATACCTTGTGGCGAGTCTTTCCGTCCACGATGACTGTTTCGAATGCTTTCTCCTGCTTCCCGTCAGCGGAGACCAGTACAGGTGTAAGCGAGACAGTATGCTGTGTCCGGATTTTTGCACTGTCAAGGATGATGTCCATGTTCAGGCATACTTCACGTCCGTCTTTTGCAATCTCCCTGTTCTCGAACCTGACGGCATCGAGATAAGTCACATTCTTTTTGCCGGCAGTGTCCCGGGCCTGGACGGTCCCGTTGCAGATGACAAATGCAGCAACGGCCAGTATGATCTTATACATTGATTTCATTGCTACAGGATTATGAAGATTATCGAGACGGATGCCTTTGTGATGCCGAAATAGTTGTCATGTCCCGGCCCGAGCCAGGCTCCGCAGACAGGATGCTCATATATGTCATAGTCGGCTCCGACATATCCTGCCCCGAGACTCAGTTCAAAGTTCCACCGTTTGCCGAGAAGCCACTGGTAGCCATAACTGATCCCGGCCCCATAGTACCATCCTTCGTGCCTTGTATTGCGGCAGTCCCCGAAAAGTCCGAGAGGAGTGGAGACATTCCCCACATTGAATTCGCCTCCGTGTACATGAAGCCCTATAAAGTGGCCGTTGAATTTTTCGCAGAACCAGTATCTCGCTTCCGGCTGGACAAGCCAGTGTTTCCATTTCCTGTCCCCGGAAAAGTCGATGGCATTGTAGTTGCCGGACACGTCAAGGGTCCACCGTCTGTCCAGGGCGACTTCAGCCCCTATGTTGACAGTGGCAGTGGCGTCATACAGGATATTTGTCTTTACGGCAAGAGTCTGTGCCCCGGCTCCTGTCTCTGACATGAACCATACTGCGGCGCTCGCCATAAAAACAATGCCCCATTTTATACAGGACCGTATCGACATACTGAATTGCAATCTAATTTTTCGCCTTATCTTTGTCCATAGGGGATAAAACAATATAAATCAATTCTATAGTATCATATAAAATCGATTCCTCACATGTTCCAGGCAAGCAATTTAATACTAATTTTTATTTAGAACAAATAAAAATTCGATGGGGGGGGGAATATATTGAAATACAATAAAATAAATTTTCAACAAAATTTTATATTGAAATTTTGCGGTTCGGAATATTTCCTTTTGCAGAGGTTGTTTGTAACAGATTGACAGTGATTTTTCCTGTCCCGGGGCAAAAAAACGCCCGTCTTGCCTGAGATGTATCATTAATCGGCTGGACGGGCGGGCGATAACTATTTTTTCACAACGGAATACCTTACATTAAGGGCTTTCAGTCCGTCTATGAACGGCATGGTGACAGCGACCTTGAATTTTCTCGACAGGAACTCTATGTTGAATCTCGTCTCCGGGTCAAACAGGAACATTGTCAGCGGGACGCTGCCTTTATTCTCTTTTATGAGCCTGACAAGGTCTTTCCTGAAACTGCTGTTGAGCATCGGAGTGGAGACATACAGGGCCAGTCCTTTGATATATGTCTCGATAACATTGCCCAGATGGATGATCTTCTTTATCTTGAAGTCGAAAGGTGGATCCCCTTTCTCTTTCCTGTCTTCAGGCTTCCGGAAATATTTTTCCTCTATCTTGCCTTCTATGTATATCTCTGAATTCTGTGTCAGGTTGCCTTTGAAGGTGTCGATGTCCTTTCCGGAGAGGGCGATTTCATAAC
>JADILX010000103.1 GCA_017695025.1 Candidatus Cryptobacteroides excrementavium | reverse complement strand
ATAATTCCGTTAAAGACAACATATCTGCAATCCGTCGCAGAAACGGTCTTTCACAAGAGGCTATGGCCGAAAAAATGGGCATTTCAAGAACAGCATACAGAAACATAGAGACAGGAAGCACGAAACTTATAAGCGACAGCATCATCAAGATAGCAGAAATCCTCGGGACTGTCCCGGAAGAACTGCTCCTCGGATATATCCCTGAAAAAGGCGGCAGTGAAATCCGCGAGATGAAGATGCGTTATGGCTCCGAGATACAGAAGATGGAGACCGCCCATGCCGATGAAATCAACAGCCTCAAGTCCCATATGGCAATACAGGGAGAACTCATAGCCACTCTTCAGGAAACGGTAAAGACCAAAGACGAGGTCATAGGCATGCTGCGCAAGATGACGGCAGAGAATCCGGCGGACCATACGGTATGATTATTCTGACGGCTGCTGTTATTTTTCGTATTTTTGCATCCGGATAATCAGCCGCATATGAAACACAGCATACAGACATGCCTTCCCGCCAGATTCAACGGGCATCTGCTTGAGGCCGGATGCGACGAAGCAGGGAGAGGCCCTCTTGCCGGGCCGGTATTTGCCGCCGCAGTCATACTTCCGGAAGATTTCAGGCATCCGCTGCTGAACGACTCCAAACAGATGAGCAAAAAAGACAGGCAGCGTCTACGGGAGATAATATTACGGGAAGCCGAAGCCTATGCCGTCGAGGCTGTCACGGCAGAAGAAATAGACAGCATCAACATCCTGAATGCATCCATCGCAGGCATGTGGAGGGCAGTGATGAGCCTTCCCAAACGGCCGGATACGATTGCCGTGGACGGGAACAGGTTCAAGGCATACGAAAGGATTCCCCGCCCGGAAAACCTGTCTGCCGTAAGTGCCGGCATCTCAAGGCAGGAACGGATATCAGGCCCGGCGGAGACGGATACAAAAGGGCCGTTACCATGGGAAAGCCCTGACATCATAGAAGACCGGGGCACAATACCCTATGTGTGCATCGTAAAAGGAGATGCAAAATATGCCGATATTGCAGCGGCCTCCGTACTTGCAAAGACATCCAGGGATGAATACATGAAAGCCCTGGCCTCAAGTTTTCCCGAATACGGATGGGACAGGAACATGGGATATCCGACAAGAGAACACATAGAGGCCATCAGGAAATACGGCCTGACCCCGCATCACAGAAAAAGTTTCCATGTCAGGGAACTGGAGCCGGTACTGTTCCAATAAATTTCACCCGGCCCCGCTTTCTTCGGAAAGGAAGTGCTATATTTGCATGATTTCCCGCCGGACAGGGTGCGGGACAGACACCGGTATCCCTGGAAACAGCCATTGAAATTTTAATTAGATTATTGTATATGAAACGTTTACTTTGCATCTTGACTGCGCTGGCGATTTTCGCGTCGGGCGCACGTGCAGACGAAGGCATGTGGATGCTGCCTCTGCTGAAAAAAATGAATATCGGGACAATGGAGAATCTGGGCTGCAGGCTTTCGGCACAAGACATCTACAGCATCAACAATTCCTCCCTCAAAGACGCCATCGTACAGTTTGGCGGAGGCTGTACCGGAGAAATCATTTCGGATGAGGGGCTGCTGGTGACAAACCACCACTGCGGATACGCAAGCATCCAGGCCCTGAGTTCCGTTGAGCACGACTATCTCACAAACGGATACTGGGCCATGAACAGGGATGAAGAACTTCCGGCAGAAGGCCTTACCGTCACTTTCCTTGAAAGCCTGACAGACATCACCCCGGCCCTGCAAAAAGCCGGAAAACAGGCGCTGAAACAACTGAAGCACAATCCCGGGGCAGACAAAGACTCCCTTGTGCTCAAAGCAATGGCAGACAAGGAGGCCGAACTGATGAAAAAGGCACAGGACAGCAACCCGCACTGCGATGTGGAACTGATGACATTCTACAATGACAATGTAAAATACATCATCGTCTACAAGACATACCGCGATATACGCTTTGTCGGGGCACCGCCTTCCTCCATCGGCAAATTCGGTGCCGACACAGACAACTGGATGTGGCCCCGGCATACCGGCGACTTCTCAATGTTCCGTGTATATGCTGACAAGGACAACAATCCAGCCGACTACTCCGAAGACAATGTGCCTTACCGGCCGAAAAAACACCTGACAATCTCCCTGAAAGGATTCGGCGAGGGGGACTACGCGATGATAATGGGATACCCCGGAAGGACAAACAGATTCTTTACTTCACCGGAACTGCGTTTCCTGCTCGAGATGCAGGACATCGCAATCGAGGCCCGCACCATCCGTCAGGACATCCTGATGGAAGACATGCTCGCCGACCCTAAAGTAAAGATACAGTATGCCAGCAAATACGCCATGTCCTCCAATGGATGGAAAAAATGGATAGGCATGAAACAGGCATTTGCAAAACTCAATGTGACAGGACGCGCTGAAGAAGAGGAGACAGCCTTCACGGAGTGGGTGAACGGCGACGAGAAAAGGAAGGCAAAATACGGCACGGCCATGGCTACGATAAATGAAGGCATAGACGCCGGAAGGACAGCCAACCGGATAGCAAAAACTGCCATGGAATCGGTACTGAGAATAGAACTCGCAAATGCTGCCACAGTCTTCAACAACGCAGCAAAGACTTCGCTCAGCGCCATGGAGACGGAAGACACCCTGAAGGCGTTTGAAGACGCACTCGCCGCAGTAGAGGCTTTCTACAAGGACTACTCTGTGAAAACCGACGCCAAAGTGGCAAAAGCGCTTCTCAAATACTACAGGGACAACGTGGACTCCACATATTTCCTTACCTCCATCAGCCCTGACTTCGGGACCATGGACATTGACAGTTATGTGGACTCCCTTTTCTCTTCAAGCGTGTTCACTTCACCTGAAAAACTCGGCTCTGCCATAGAGGACATGAGTCCGGAACAGATTTTCTCAGATCCGGCACTGAGCCTTGCGAAGGCTGCCGCAGGAGTCCTGATGCCTCTCTACGGAGACATCTCCAGAAGCGACTCCCTGCTTGCCGAGGGCAGGAAAGCCTATACTGCAGGCCTTCTCGAATGGAAAAAGGGAGAGCCTTCTTATCCTGATGCCAACTTCACCATGAGGCTGACATACGGCACAATCAAAGGCTATTCGCCAAAGGATGCCATAATCTACAACTACTACACCACCCTTGACGGTGTAATGGAAAAGGAAGATCCGGACAACTGGGAATTTGTTGTCCCGGCAAAACTCAAGGAACTCTGGAAGTCCGGGGACTTCGGGGACTATGCCCTGCCTGACGGCAAGATGCCTGTGGCATTCCTTTCCAACAATGACATCACAGGCGGCAATTCTGGAAGTCCGGTAATGAATGCAGACGGACACCTTATCGGGCTGGCATTCGACGGCAACTGGGAGTCCATGAGCAGTGACATCATGTTCGAGCCTGATCTGCAGAGATGTATCAATGTGGACATCCGCTATGTCCTCTTCATCATGGACAAATTCGGAGGAGCGGGCTACCTTCTCGATGAAATGGACATCGTAAAATAGTCCGGCTCCATAACAGCATGACATTTCAGGTCTTAATCTGGCACAATGAAACAGAACGAAATAATGAAAATGCTCTATGATGTGCAGCATCCTGCCAAAGGGGACAGGAACATCGTAGAACTCGGGATGGTGGACAATGTAGAGTGCGACGGCGACAAAGTGACCGTCACACTCGCTTTCCCAAAACACCGCGACCCGCTTGCCGAATATCTCATAGGGAGCGCCCGGGCCGCCATCATCAGGCATGCTCCCGGAACTGAAGTTGAAATCAGGACAGTCATACGCGATGAAGCGAAGAAAAAGCCTGTCGGACTCAACCTCGGGCTGGAAGAACTTGCCGGGGTAAAACATATTATCGGCGTGGCATCCGGGAAAGGCGGAGTCGGAAAATCTACGGTCGCCGTCAATCTTGCAGTAGCCCTGGCACGTCTCGGATACAAGGTAGGACTTGCCGATGCAGATGTCTACGGGCCGTCTGTCCCTAAGATGACTGGAACGGAAGAGGAACAGCCGCAGGCATTCCTCGACGGAGAAAAAGAAGTGATAGTCCCGCTTGAAAAATACGGGGTGAAATGGATGTCCATCGGATATTTCGCCAGACCGGAACAGGCCCTTATATGGAGAGGGCCTATGGCATGCAATGCATTGAAGCAGATGATACTTCAGGTCAGATGGGGAGAACTTGACTTCCTCCTGATCGACATGCCTCCGGGGACGGGAGACATACACATCAGCCTCGTACATGACATTCCGCTTACCGGAGCCGTCATAGTGACCACGCCTCAGGCAGTAGCCCTTGCAGATGTCGAAAAAGGAGTAAACATGTTCCGCAACGACAGCATCCGCAAGCCTATTCTCGGCCTGATAGAAAACATGGCCTGGTTCACTCCGGAAGAACTGCCCGACAACAGGTACTACATTTTCGGGAAGAACGGAGGCGCCGCAATGGCGGACAAATACGGAATCCCCCTCCTCGGACAGATACCGATAGTCCAGAGTATACGCGAAAGCGGAGACGAAGGAGAGCCTGCCGCACTTTCGGACAGGCCGGACGGACTTGCCTTCGCCGCCCTGGCAGGCAAAGTGGCAGAAGCGGCATCAGCCCTTGACGGAAAGGTGGCGGGAACAGCCGGAGACATGGACAATACCATGCCGGGAAATTGACAGTGAGCGCAACTGAGGCAGGATCTGCGGGACAGACAGTCCGCACTCATCGCCTCATCCTCACAAAGATACTCAACGGGAGCCTTTTCCCGGAACGGTCGCATAGTACCAGTTCCCCGGAATCGAGACACACATTCCCGTCGGCAGCGGTCTGCAGTGCATCATTTGCCTGCGGGCCGCTTTCATATCCGGCAATTTGGAACAGCCCGAAAGCCTGCCGCACTACAGTCTCGCCAAGGACAGCGGAAAATCCGTTCGAGTACAGGTTAAGCACCATGAAACTGTCAGCAGGGGCAAGGATGGAGGCGACATTCTGCATCATCTCGTAAAGACACTCGTCGAGTTTCCATTTTTCCCCGTCAGGCCCATGTCCATAGGCCGGAGGGTCAAGGATTATCCCCTGATATGTATTGCCCCTGCGGGCTTCGCGGCGGACAAACTTCATGGCATCCTCGACTATCCATCTTATATTGTCAAGCCTGCTGGCCTCCATATTGTTCCTGGCCCAGGAGACTACCTGACGGACAGAATCAAGATGAGTGACATCAGCACCGGCACATCTTGCCGCAAGGGATGCCGCTCCCGTATATGCAAAAAGATTCAGGACGCGCGGCTTAGGCAGTCCGGCCCGGGCTGACTTTTCAACAAGTTCACATGTATTCCTGTATATGTACTCCCAATTGGATGCCTGCTCGGGAAAGACTCCGACATGCTTGAAGGCAGTCAGGCCAAGCCGGAGGGAGAATGACAGGCCGTCCTGCCCTCCGCCATATCTGATATGCCACTGGTCATCGGCCTTGCGGTATTTCTCCCATGTGCCGCTGTCTTCCTTCCCTGCCCGTCCGAAACCGGCTCCCGGCCTGAACCTGATATGGGCAATCCTGTTCCAGTCCGCGTCTGTCATGGATTTGTCCCACATGGCTTTCGGCTCTGGACGGATGATACAGTAACTGCCGAACCTCTCAAGTTTTTCAAAATTGCCGGAGTCGATAAGTTCATAATCTTTCCAGAACTTTCCGGGTGTCTCTATGGTCATCATTTTCTACAATCTGGATTGAATGGCAAATTTAAACATCTTTACCATAATTTGCATCATATGAAGATACTTGCGGTGCTCGTTATTCCGTTTATTTTTTTAAATTTGCAGATTGTGGTTGACGGCAGGTCTTTCTGTCACGTACAGACACATGTTTTAGCACGTAACAACTTTTAATAAAATAGCATTATGCAACAGAGTATTGACACTTACGATTTCACCGGCAAGAAGGCTCTTGTCAGAGTGGATTTCAATGTTCCTCTCAATGAGAAGTTCGAGATTACAGACGACACCCGCATCAGGGCTGCCGTGCCGACCCTCAAGAAGATCCTTGAAAAGGGAGGCTCAGTAATCATCATGTCCCACCTCGGACGTCCGAAGGGCGTGACTGAAAAATTCTCTCTCAAACATATTCTCGGCCGTGTCGAGGAACTCCTTGAAGTACCTGTAAAATTTGCCGAGGACTGCATGTCGGCAGACGAGCAGGTTGCCGCCCTCAAGCCGGGAGAAGTTCTCGTACTCGAGAATCTCCGTTTCTATGCTGAGGAAGAAGGCAAGCCAAGAGGCCTTGCAGAAGATGCGACTGACGAAGAGAAGAAAGCGGCAAAGGCTGCCGTAAAGGAAAGCCAGAAGAAATTCGTCGCCAAACTCGCCTCCTATGGAGACTGCTATGTCAACGATGCATTCGGTACTGCCCACAGGGCACATGCCTCAACAGCCCTCATCGCCAAGTATTTCCCGAACGACAAGATGTTCGGCTACCTCATGGAAGGTGAAATCAAGGCACTCGAAAGAGTTGTCAACAACCCTGAGCGTCCTGTGACCGCCATCATCGGAGGAGCAAAGGTGTCTTCGAAAATCGGCATCATCGAGCATCTCTTCGATGTAGTGGACAACATGATTATCGGCGGCGGTATGGTCTATACATTCGTCAAGGCACAGGGAGGAAAAATCGGAAACTCCCTCTGTGAGGATGACCAGTTGCAACTCGCCCTCGACACTCTGAAAAAAGCAGAGGAAAAAGGCGTGAAACTCTATCTTTCAAAAGAAGTGGTCATCGCCGACGCGTTCGCCGAGGGTGCCAACACCAAGATCTGCCACAACACCGAGATTCCTGACGGATGGGAGGGTGTCGATGCTGCTCCGAGCACACTTGCAGAATGGGAAGATGTCATCATGAAGTCTAAGACCATCCTCTGGAACGGCCCTGTCGGAGTATTCGAGATCCCGTCTTTCGCCAAAGGTACCAACAGAGTGGCCGAGATGCTTGCAAAAGCTACTGAAAACGGGGCCTTCACCCTTGTAGGAGGCGGAGACTCAGTGGCTGCTGTCACACAGATGGGCTACGCCAAGAAAGTAAGCTATGTGTCAACCGGCGGCGGCGCAATGCTCGAATACCTCGAAGGCAAGGAACTCCCTGGCATCGCAGCCGTAAGGGAATAGTCCTCATTCACAGGAATCATTTACATTCCATGACATTTTAAAAGACACCGGGCCGGCCCCGGTGTCTTTTTTATTTGACTGTCGCAAAAATGTCCATAGAAAAACTCGTAAAAAAGAGAAAAATTGCAGATATTTGCGAAGCAATAAAAAGACATGCGAGATGTTTGATCTTCTGTTCATAAACTGGAACGTAAATCCGGAGATATTCCATATCGGATCATTTTCAATACGGTGGTACAGCCTCCTGTTCATATCAGGATTTTTCATAGGGTGGTTTATATTCAAATGGTTCTTCAGGAGGGAAGGCGTCCCGGTCTCCCTGCTGGACCCGCTGCTCTACACCCTGCTTATCGCCACAATCGTGGGGGCAAGGCTCGGGCACTGCCTGTTCTACCAGCCAGACTATTATTTCGGTTCATGGAAAGGATTCTGGGAGATATTCATGGTATGGAAAGGAGGACTCGCAAGCCATGGAGGCGCCATCGCCCTTATACTGGCCATGTGGTGGTTCTCTCATCACTACGGTCGCAAATACGATTTCGACCTGCTCTGGATTCTTGACAGGCTCTGCATCACGGTGTGCTTCGCCGGCGCACTCATACGTTTCGGCAACCTCTTCAACTCCGAGATTTACGGTGCCGTCACCGACCTGCCGTGGGGGTTCATGTTTATGCGTGATCCTCATTGGGACGGCCAGCCGCATCATCCGACACAGATCTATGAGGCCCTGAGTTACATGATTCTCGGATTCGCCCTGCTCGCACTGTACAGATACCGTCTTGAAAAACTCAAGAGGGGTACCATTCTCGGCATATTCTTCATAGCCCTCTTCGGGATACGTTTCATTATCGAATTCATCAAGAATGACCAGGTCGACTTCGAGGCCGGCATGACTCTCAACATGGGGCAGATTCTCAGCATCCCGTTCATTCTCATAGGCATAGGCCTTGTCATCTATAGCCTCGGATGGGGGAAGCCGGCAATGATACAGCATCCGCGGAGACAGGGACAGAAGCCGACACATTACGCAAAAAGCCTCTCCAGATGACAATGCCGACAATATTGCCCGACCCGGAAAGGGTCCCTGGAAGCCTGTCTGAAAATGAAACGCAGGAAAGGCTTGCAAGACGCCGCAAGACACTGGACTTTCTTACGGCCCACGGCATCCGTTACGAACTGTTCACACACCCTCCTCTGCCGACAGTAAAAGAGGCACTGGAATACTGGAAAGACGTAGACGCCACCCATTGCAAGAACCTGTTCTTCCGCAACCACAAAGGCAACAGGCATTACCTTGTCGTACTCGAATGCCACAAGGAACTTGATATCCACAGGCTTGAACACATGCTCCATCAGGGGAAACTGTCATTTGCCTCAAGCGAAAGGATGGAAAGATGTCTCGGGCTCCTGCCCGGCTCGGTATCTCCGCTTGGCCTGATAAACGACATCGGCATTGCCGCCACGGCAGACCCGAAAGAACTGTATCCCAACGGGCACAGGGTCAAACTCTTTCTGGACAAGGATCTGCAGAATGCAGAAAAACTGAGTTTCCATCCGTGTGAAAATACATCTGGAGCAGTCATCGGCTTTACGGACTTCATGAGATTCCTTGATGTCTGGGGAGGCGAGACAGAATGGCTCGAATGCTGAAATATCCCGACACCTGACAATCCGGCAAATATGAGAAAAACATTTCTGGCCATTGTGGCCGCAGTATTGACCGCTGCAACTGCAGGCGGACAGAATAAAGACGCATACAGGCAGTGGCATGACAACAAATATTCGATGTTCATCCATTTCGGCCTCTACTCGGCTCTCGGTGGAGTCTGGGACGGCAAGCCTGTGACAAGAGGATACAGTGAACAGATACAGTCTTTCGCCGGGATTTTCAGCGACTGGTATGCAGAGACCGCCGAGACTTTCGACCCGGTGCAGTTCGATGCCGATTCCATCGCCCTGCTTGCCAGAAAAGCCGGGATGAAATCCATCGTGTTCACATCCAAGCATCATGACGGATTCTGCATGTTCGGGACAAAGACCACGGGATACAACAGCGTGGAGATGACTCCGGCACACAGGGACTATCTGAAAGAAATCTCGGAGGCGTGTGCAAGACACGGGCTGAACCTCGGGATATACTTCTCTCTCATAGACTGGAACTATCCCTATGCCTACCCGATATCGAGCCACAATGCCGATTTCATCACACCGCAGCACCACCGCCTTAACATGGACCAGATACGGGAACTGCTCACCGGGTACGGCCCTGTGACAGAACTGTGGTTTGACATGGGTTCGCTCACCCCTGAACAGAGCGGAGAACTGTACACGCTCGTACATACCCTGCAGCCGGACTGCCTTGTCAGCGGAAGACTCGGGAACGACAGATACGACTTTTCGGTGATGGCGGACAATGCGTTCCCTGAAAGTTCTCTTCAGGTCCCGTGGCAAATGCCTGTCTCGATGTTTCCCGAGACGTGGAGTTGGCGCAGTTGGCAGGACCGGGGCGAAGTAGAAGACAAGGTCGCTGAAAAACTCAGGACACTTGTCAATGTAGTATCTCACGGAGGCAATTTCCTGCTGAACATCGGGCCGGACAAGGACGGGGCTGTAATCCCGTTTGAAAAAAATGTCCTGGAACGGATGGGCGAATGGCTTGCTGAAAATGGTGATGCCATCTACGGGACAGAGGCATCCCCGTTCAGGGAAAGTTTCAACTGGGGGACAGCCACAAGAAAAGGGAAGCGGCTCAACCTGCTGCTAAGCGGAACTATGCCACAGGACAGCCTCATCACCATACCTGTCGGGGACAATGTACCTGACGGATGCGATGACAATACTGTGGAATACAGTGTCCATGACGGAAAGATGACAATCAGAATACAGGAAGACTGGTACAGGGCCCCCGCGGACATCAAAGTGATAAGACTTGACTTTGACAGGGATTTTCTACCTGAGACCGCGGCAGAGCCTCTGCCGGCCGGCACCCTGCTTGACAGGAACAACGCTAAGCCGGACTGCAGTTATTCATGTTTCGACTATTACAGCAACTACAGGAGTACTGTTGCCCTCAACTGGACAAGCGGGAAAGAGAAAATCCGTGCAGTGGATGTCTTCTATACCGGAGAGGAACTCGGAGACAGCCTGTGCATAGTAATCGACGGGAAATCTTCCGTACTCAGGCTCGACGGGAAAAAAGAGATGACGCTTGACCCGGAATATACAGCGGTACAATATGGTTTCAAAAGTGTTCCCGGGGCTCTCTTCGACAGGACTCCGGACGGAATACCGGCAACAGCCGGCCCGGATATGTCCATGTTCAATGAAAGCGGCAGCCGGATAGACATCCCGGCACATGCGTTTTCCAACCATCTTCTTGCACTGGAAATCACCGTGGAGAAAGACTGCGGCATCATCATGGAGGCAGGGGCCGGAAACGGAATCGAAATCTTTATAGACGGCAAGACAGCCATGAAACATCTCAACCCGTACAGATGCAAGTATAAGACAGAAAAGATATATGTCCCGCTTGCAAAAGGAAGACATTATATAACGGCAAGGGGATATAACAGGTTCGAAAAACGGCTGCAGATGTCACTGAATCCCGCTGCTGAACAGAAAATATACAGGACAACTCTTACGCTTCCGGAGCCTGTATCGGGCAGGCGGCATGAAATACGGCTGACCAGACCAGGGACGGCGACCCCGCACGAAGACGCAAGGCTGCACAACATAATGCTGAAACTGAAATAGCAGAGAGATGCAGAGGGATATTTCACCCTTTGCATTACGGAAGCAATTCATTATATTTGTAGACTTGATTATTTATTAATTAAAACATCATTATTATGGAAAAGACAGTTACAGACGCAAACTTTGCTGAGATACTTAATACAGACAAGCCGGTAATGGTAGACTTCTGGGCTTCATGGTGCGGCCCATGCCGGGCAATCGCACCTGCAGTAGAAGAACTTGCCGTAGAATACGAAGGACGCGCAGTCATTGCAAAGTGCAACGTGGACGAGTGTGAGCAGACTCCCGTACAATTCGGCATCAGGAATATCCCGACCCTCCTTTTCTTCAAGGGCGGGAATCTTGTGGACAGGCTTGTCGGTGCTGTTCCAAAATCCGAAATCGCAAAGAAACTGGATGCCCTGCTCTAAAGCACGGAAGCCATTTCAAATGACAATATAAAACGGATACCCCATCATGAAAAGAGCGTTACTATTTACTTCAATCACAGTCCTGATGCTGCTTTCCTGCTGTTTCGGGGCTTCCGGACAAAGCCGCTACGGGATTATGGGAGGTTTCTCGTTTTCCCATGCCACAGAAGTGGGCAATAGAGGCTCTGTCACGAAATACAATGCCGGTGTCACATACCAGTTAAAACTTCCCCTTGGCTTTTCTGTCCAGCCTTCGCTCCTGTAC
>JADILX010000010.1 GCA_017695025.1 Candidatus Cryptobacteroides excrementavium | reverse complement strand
ACGACTTGGTGTCCCTGTTGGAATGATTGCATGTTGCTGGGGTGGTTCAAAAGTGGAAGCGTGGATGAGTGAAGAAAATCTCAAGCAATTTATCGGGAAAAAACACGAGGGGCCGATTAATCCTAAAAGAGCCAATGTTACACCCTCTGCATTATTCAATGGTATGTTATATCCGATAATCGGCTTCACAATAAAAGGCTGTCTTTTTTATCAAGGGGAGGCCAATATTACCGATCCTTATGGATATAGGGAAAAATTCCCGTCAATGGTAAAGGAATGGCGGGCAAGATGGGGATATGAATTCCCGTTCTATTATGCCCAACTGGCCCCATTCAGTTATGATAATATGGGATGGGGGTCGGAACAGACTCAGGTTGCCTTGTTCCGGGAGATACAACATCAGTGTCTGCAGGATATACCTGACGGAGGGATAGTCCCTACAGTAGATGTAGGGGCTGAATATACTATACATCCTCCTGATAAGAAGACTGTCGCCATGAGGTTTCTCCTGCAGGCCATGTCGAAAGCATATGGTATGAAAGGCTTTGTTGCTGATGGCCCGGTTTTCAAATCTATGGAAACCCTGGGAGAAAAACTGCGGATACATTTCGACAATGCCCCATATGGACTTAGTTCATATGGAAAAGAAATAACAGGTTTTGAGATTGCCGGTTCAGATCGTGTTTTTTATCCGGCTGAAGCACATTTATCAGGAAGGTCAATGATTGATGTACAAAATGACAAGGTAAAGAATCCGGTCGCAGTACGATATTGCTGGAAAAACTGTCTGCCCGGCAATCTCTATAATAACTATGGCATTGCTGTGCTTCCGTTCCGTAGTGACAATTGGGATTTCTGCAGTTATGCGCAGGAGCCGGTTACAGTAATATTTGAGACAGACATGGGCAATGACATCGATGACGCTCTGGCTTTGGACATGCTTTACAAATATCAGGATAAAGGACTTGCAGATATCGCTCTTATTTCTGTCAACAAAAGGTATGGGCCGGCTGTTCCGTTTATCAGGCTTATGAACAGTTTCTATGGATATGGTGATATTCCGGTAGCCATCGGTGATACGCTGGAATTACCAGATCAGAAACTTAAGGATGGACCGTATACACAGAAAGTTATTTCCTCCGGACTTTTCCCTGTCCGGACTGAAACCGGTTGTGACGATGCTGTGAAAAAATATAGGGAAATCCTTTCTGCTGCTAAAGATGGTAGTGTCGTGATAATTTCAGTCGGGTTCATGACAAATCTGCGGAGACTTCTTCAATCAGGCCCTGATGAAACAAGCGATATGACAGGACAGGAACTGGTCGCCAATAAAGTAAGGATGCTGAGCCTGATGGGAGGCTGCTTTAACAGCAGGACACGCCGGGAGTTCAATGTGAGGTTTGATGTCCTTTCAGCGAGATATGTCTTTGACAATTGGCCGACAGACATAATTGTGAGCCCCTGGGAACTTGGAGCAAGGATATTTTTCAGGGCAGAAGTTCTGCAGGGACTGCGGTATGCGTCGCCTCATCCGCTTGATGTTGCCTACAGGAATTTTCTTCAAATGCCGTATGATAGGGAATGTTGGGACTTGACTTCGGTAATCGCAGGCGTTGATGGATGTAACGGACAATTCCATACATCAAGAAAAGGCCATGTAGAGGTATCGGATGACGGAGTGACAGTATTCGTGCCGGATCCGGATGGCAAGGTGACTGTGCTGTCGGTTATGGCAGATAGACGTAAAGACCTGGAGGCATTTATTGAAACAGTAATAAGTGCACCCCCTAAAATATTCAGATCTCAATTAATGTGATATTATATAGAGGTTGGAGCAGAATTAACATTAATTAAATTTTATTAAAAAACCGGTCCGCAGTCTACTGACTGTCGGGCCGGTTTTTTCGATGTTTATGTTTGTTTTATTGCTCGTCAGGTCCCTGGTCATCAGGTCCGTTCTGCGGTCCCTGAGGGCCGGCCTGAGGTCCGCCCTGCTGTGCGCCTGCGGCCTTTGCCATGTCTTCTGACGCTGCGTGCCATGCATTGTTCAGTGCTTCGGTATATTTGTCGATGTCGCTGATGTTCTGTGCGGCAACTGCATCCTTAAGGCTCTTGTGGGCAGATTCAATGGCTGACTTCTTGTCGGCCGGGATCTTGTCCCCGTATTCCTTGAGGTTCTTTTCTGTCTGGAAGCAGAGGGCATCGGCACCGTTGATCTTGTCCACGCGCTCTTTTTCGGCCTTGTCGGCAGCCTCGTTGGCCTTAGCCTCGTCTCTCATCCTCTTGATCTCGTCTTCGCTGAGTCCGGACGATGCCTCGATACGTATCTTCTGCTCCTTGCCTGTGGCCTTGTCTTTTGCGGATACATTCAGTATACCGTTGGCATCGATATCAAATGTGACTTCAATCTGAGGGACACCTCTTGGAGCCGGTGCGATACCGTCAAGATGGAAACGGCCGATCTCCTTGTTGTCCTTGGCCATAGGCCTTTCACCCTGAAGCACATGTATCTCAACTGAAGGCTGGTTGTCTGCTGCGGTCGAGAACACCTCCGACTTCCTTGTAGGGATGGTCGTGTTGGACTCGATGAGTTTTGTCATTACGCCGCCGAGGGTCTCGATGCCGAGTGAAAGCGGAGTGACATCCAGAAGGAGCACATCCTTCACGTCACCTGCAAGCACACCGCCCTGGATGGATGCGCCTATTGCGACTACCTCGTCCGGATTGACACTCTTGTTAGGCTCCTTGCCGAAGAATTTCTTTACAATCTCCTGGACTGCAGGTATACGGGTCGAACCACCTACAAGCAATACCTCGTCTATGTCGGAAGGCTGCAGGTTTGCATCCTGAAGGGCTTTGCGGCAAGGCTCGATAGTCCTCTGGAAGAGGTCGTCGGCCAACTGCTCGAACTTTGCCCTTGTCAGAGTCTTCACAAGGTGCTTAGGAATACCGTCTACAGGCATTATGTAAGGCAGGTTGATCTCCGTTGAGGTCTGGCTTGAAAGTTCGATTTTGGCTTTCTCCGCAGCCTCTTTCAGTCTCTGGAGTGCCATCGGGTCTTTCTTCAGGTCGATGCCACCGTTCTCGGCAGCGAACTCTGATGCCAGCCAGTCGATGATTACCTGGTCGAAGTCATCACCTCCGAGGTGCGTGTCACCGTTGGTTGACTTGACTTCAAACACACCGTCACCGAGTTCCATGATGGAAATATCGAATGTACCGCCTCCGAGGTCGTACACGGCGATCTTCATATCCTTGTTCTTCTTGTCAAGACCATATGCAAGGGCTGCAGCCGTAGGCTCGTTGATGATACGCTTTACATCAAGTCCGGCAATCTTTCCTGCCTCTTTGGTGGCCTGCCTCTGTGAGTCTGAGAAGTATGCAGGCACAGTGATGACGGCTTCCGTCACTTCCTGTCTCAGATAGTCCTCGGCAGTCTTCTTCATTTTCTGGAGAATCATTGCAGATATCTCCTGCGGTGTGTAGAGTCTGCCGTCAATGTCTACCCTCGGTGTGTTGTTGTCGCCGCGCACTACCTTGTAAGGGACTCTTTCAATCTCCTTTGTTACCTGGTCGTAGGTCTCTCCCATGAATCTCTTGATGGAGAAGACAGTCTTGTGAGGATTGGTTATGGCCTGCCTTTTTGCAGGGTTGCCTATTTTCCTTTCCCCGCCGTCAGTGAATGCGACAACGGAAGGTGTAGTCCTCTGTCCTTCATTGTTTATGATGACGGTTGGCTCGTTGCCTTCCATCACTGCCACGCATGAGTTCGTGGTTCCCAAGTCGATACCGATAATTTTTCCCATAATATTTATCTCCTGTTTTTTTTCTTTATGTAAATAATCCTGGTTCATCACGGACATTCCGGAAGCCCTGAAGCCTGTCCTCATGTCCGGCCTTCTTTCTCCGGAGTCCGGAGATATCGAAGACGCCGGACGATATATCTAATGTTGTGCCAATCCCTGGAGTCATTCCAAATGTGCCAAAATGGCAGAAAAAAGGTGACATGTCACTGACATGCCACCTCTCTTACAGGTGCTTCCGTCCTGCCGGACGGTCTTATGACGAGACTTTCTACCAGTTGTCGACCCTCTTGACAAATCCCTCGAGACTCAGCCCCGGTGTGTCCGGATCCGGCCCTGTCCCCGGGTTCTCGAACCACAGTCTGGTCGGAACGGAAGGGTCATTGAACCCGATAAAATAGGAGTCCTTGGTATATACATCCCCGAAGTCTATCATCCCTGCCTCTGCATCATAGTAGCCATATGTACCTGATCCGTCATAGAGAGGCCCGGATATGAGATACATCCCTTCAGGGTCATATGCTTCGTCCCTCTGGTTGATGTAGACCAGCCCGATGTGGTTTGCAAAACTTTCCAGTATGACATTCCCGCTTCTCGCATCAATGGTGATACATCCGTCTATGGTTTCAAACCATTCAGGATTGTTCTGTCCTAAATCATAGAACGGATTCTGAATCCGGAATATGTCGTATTGCCCGTATTTTTCTATTGTCAGACCGGAAATGTCCGTCTGGCCTCCGGTAAAGCCTGACAAAAGACCGCATTCCATATACCCGTCAGTCGATAATGTCTGCCAGTTGCCGTCTTCAGGAAGATATGCAGGTGTGCTGTGTGTCATGGTCTTGATTGTCTCCATTCCTGACTCGCCTACTGCCATCACCAGTATCATGTATTCTGTCTCAGGCTGTATCCCGCTTGTCCAGTACCACTCAAGTCCTCCCGTATTGGCTGTAGCCACATTTTCTTCTCCTACAGACAGGCCAAAGTCTATGAGTATTGTACGGTCATCAAGTCCTGCTCCAGTCTTGTTGTCGTAGTCCGCGCGGGTTGTAGCATAGCATTTTATATCGGCTGCGTCTGTTGTCCTTATGGTGGCGCCGAATTCGGCATAGTCACGGAATCCTGTAGTGAGCAGGCTGAGGTCAAGTTCTGGGGCCGGGCCTTCCGCTTCAGCGGTGGTGGCATGGCACATCTGGACTGTCCCGACTATTTCTCCACTATAAGTATAGTATCCTGCGAGGATTACGTATTCTGTCATTGCAGTCATCTCGGAAAGATATCCGTTGCCGTTATAGGCTTCTTCTAAGGTATGTGTGAAAGTGCCGCTTTCAGGTACTCCTGCCCATGATATCATGTAATTACGCAACAGGCGGGCCTTCAGTTCATCCTCTGGAATCTCGGCATTGGTTTCACGCAGGGAGTCCCACCATGTCCTTGTGAGCGCGGTTTGCGCAACACTTTGTCCTGGTTCGGCAACGACTGTATAATCAACAGATGTCGGTGTACTGCCTGTAAATTCCAGAACTACATCTTCAAGCGGAGCATACTCAAAGTCTTCCATAGGCAGTATTTCCGACCTGCCGACAGTGATGGTTTTCTCCGTGGTCTGTATCATCACATTTCCTTCAGTGTCCTCCATCGATACAGAAAATCCATATTCGTATGTTCCTGCCGGTATCACGAAATATGCATATCGTGGAGTGCTCTGGTCCAGAACGAAAGCGTCGCCTGTCTCCATCATTATATTGTGGGAACTGTAATATGCCGTGTGAGGCTCGCTATAGTTCTGCAGATTGCCGGAAATGATGTCTTCCATCGGTGCCCCGAAGTATCCTGCGAGCGCTTCGTCTCCATTGCTTGAGAGCGTTATCCGTGAGATAGTAGCCGAGCCTGTGATGCCTATCCTGAGTATACCTGCGAGATTCCGGAAATACATATCCGTAGTCACGCTGTATGCTGCCATAGGATTGATGCCGGCAGAAAAGGAGCCCTCCCTGTATGGCTGCTGTTCTAAAATATGGAAATACAGGTTTTCCCCTTCGGTAAACATATAGCCACCCGGGGTCATTGCGAGATATGAGCCGCTGGCCTCTACATCAGGGATGGTCGCCAATGTCGGGTCATCGGCATCCGGGATGACAGGATATACGGTGCCATTGACATTTATTTCGTCTCCGTTTTCCCAGAATACCTGCCCTCCGTCGCCAAGCATGGTCTTGGACTGGGATACAGAAGCGCTTCTCACTGTCAGGGTGACGGTCTTGTCAGTAGGCTTGTCCGGCCCGTCCGCCGGTTCTTCCACGGATTTGGAGCATTGTACTGCAGTTGTAACTGCGGCTGCAAGAAGCAGCATTTTTATCATGTTTTTCATATGTCTTGTCTGTTAAGGTGATACATCTTTT
The DNA here is from genome assembly GCA_017695025.1 of Candidatus Cryptobacteroides excrementavium. Lineage (GTDB taxonomy): Bacteria > Bacteroidota > Bacteroidia > Bacteroidales > UBA932 > Cryptobacteroides > Cryptobacteroides excrementavium. The sequence goes on along the minus strand of JADILX010000010.1, from coordinate 6,766 downwards.
TACCAGGCCGTCACTTCCCCTGTTGTAAAGGATTCGGTCTTTGCCCCATTGTCGGTGACTGGCGACCCGGGGTTAAGGTACAGGACGGTGTAGTCTGAGAGCATATACCCCAAGTTCCCGTACTGGAGGCATATGTCACCGAATTCTATGACTCCTGTTTCCGCATCATATGTTCCGGCTGCATGTCCCACTTCTTGAATCATTGCTGAGAAGAGTGATATGGCGTTTTCTTCACCTTCATATTCGGTATCATATACTCCGATATAGTTGGCTGACTTTTCGAGTATTACGGATGCAGGATTTCTGGCATCTATTGTCACGTATGCGCTTTCCCAGTCGGAGGTGTACATGTAATTTCCGGTTGCGTATAGATCCGGGCATTTATTCGGAGAGAAAGGTGTCTCTATCCTGAAGATGTCTGCACCTGTCATCTTTTCTACCGTCAGCCCGCTGACTGTGAATCTGCCTGTTTTCAAGAACAGCCCGCAGTCCATCTCTGCATCTGTTGTGAGTATTGTCCATTCAGCCGACGGGTCGAGATAGTATTCTGTCGTGAATATCTGTGTCTTTACTGTCTCCATGCCTCCTGCGCCAGTCGCCATGACGATGAAGACATATGCTGTATTTTCATTAAGATTGTTATACGTGAGCGGGATACCGGCATCGTTGGCCATCGTGAGCCATTCTTCTTCCATTTCCTGTCCGTATTCTATCACAAGATCCTTGTCTGTATATCCCTCTAGTATATATGAGTCATATATTGATTTTGTGACAAGGGCGAATTTGATGGATGCAGCATCAGTTGTCTTTATGACAGGCTCTATCTGTCTGTATGGGTACTCGGCGGCATTTTCAGTTATCTCCATTTCTGGAGCATCTCCTTCAGGGGCGGCAGTGCTCATGTCAAGGATTGTAACCTTCCCTTTTGCTTCCGATGCATCGCTGTATGCTACAAGTATCTTGTAGTCAGTGCTGGCTGTCAGTGAACCATAGTTGAAACTTGAATTGAGTGCCTGGTCTGCAGTTCCGGAAAGGCTTCCGTCAGTACCGGTAAAGGCAAGGCTCCCGGAGGCAAGGATTGCAACCCCAAGTTTGTCGGCATCTCCCTGGTATTCTGGCCCTTCAATATATTCTTCCCAAAGGCTGTTGAATATTACTGCAGTGCGGACAGCCGTCCCTGCAGCGGCAGTCACTGTGTATGAAAGAGTTGTGGCAGTGGCTTCTCCCGGTTCAATCGTGATTTCCTGCAGTGGTGTGAATTCGAAGTCAGGCAGTTCCAGAAGTTCCGACCTGTTCACTGTCTTTGCTCCTGACGTACCCTGGACGGCGACATTCCCCAGGTCGTCTTCCATTGTGATATAGAAGCCGGATGAATATTCCTTGGCCGGTACCACAATATAGATGTCCACAGGTTCTGTGCTGAGGGCGATGCCGTCACCGAGGTCTATAGTGATTATAGGTTGATTATAATAGTATGGACTGAAATCCGACCAGTTCTGCAGATCCCCGGACATCAGGTCTTCGAGCGGTATCTGAAGATAACCGGATAGATATTCGTTGTCACGGCTTGAGAATGTAAGGCTCTTCAGTGTGTTCGTTCCGCTGACCCCGAACTTGACTACCCCCCCTATATTCTTGAGTTCCAGGTCAGTGGTTTCGCTGTATGCAATCATAGGACTGGTATACTGAGCGAAAGTGTTTTCAATGTAGGTTTGTGTGGAAGGAAAATTTACCGTCAATATCCCCGGATCGTCTTCAGTCGGGAAATACATACTGTATGTAGCAAGATACGAATCGCTTGCAGGGACATTTTCAACTCTGGCGACTGTAGGGTCATCAGTGTCTGGAGTCACTTCGAATGATTCTCCATTGACAATGATATAATCCCCCTCGCTCCAGAATACCTGCCCTGTCTCCCCGTCTATGGATGTTTTTGTGAGTGGGGCTTCGCTTCTGACAGTAAGTGTGACCGTCTCGCCTGAGACAGACGGTTTCTGCGGTTCAGTTACCTCGACTTTCGCACATTGTACGAGTACGAGCGACATGGCGGCAAGCCATGCCGGAATAAATGTTCGTTTCATGAGGCTATTATATGATTTGGTTGTTGTTCCCGGAATATGGATCTTGGGCTTCATGCGGTTCGGTGTCAGGTTAAGTTTTCTCGGTGTATGTTACTGGATATCCATTTGTATGTTACTGGATATCCATCCTTTGCAAATTTATCGAAAATATTTTTAATCTGCAACTCCCCGCGTAGCGCGCAATTTGGCCTCCGGCCACATATACTGTTCACGCCTCGGCACCCTCTATGGTTTCAAACAATTCAGCGCGGCCGCGGCACCTGAACACTCACCCGGCCAGTCAGAGGCACACAACGGAACGGTTCTCGAGAATGCCCACAGCATGAGCATTCAGGGAAAATTTGAAGACATTACAGAGGAGGACCTCAAGCTGTTCGCCAGACAGAACGGCATCAAGAATGCGGGCAGAATTATAGATGAGGTTTGCACGGCAATCTCCCATTTCTATACGTATGCATCCGAATGTCAGATAGATGACTACTGGAAAGACCGTATCGAGAGTTTCCTTTCAGGGCTGCTTCCTTCCGCATTCGGCGAGACTATGAAACATTATCTGCCTACTGTAGTCGAACCATATATGACAGAGGATGGCTTTCGTGTTTCTGATGTCCGCATTGTTGAAAGTCCCCGCCATGACTTCCGTGTTGATGCGGTCATAGGCGGAAAAACACAGAAGTATATCGCCGGCCGCAAGAGTGACCTTGCGGCTGAAATCGTCCGCAAAGGAAGGGGCAAGATGTCTGCCGATGATATGAAGGCACTTGTGAAGCGGCTGCTCCTGCCTTTGGAGAGAAGGGATGCGGGCTTGTGATTTCATGCAAAAGCGTAATGTATATACGAAACATATGACAGATAAACAAGTGTCTATTTTTTTAGACACTTGTTTTGGATTTTCTTGCAAATATCAATGTTTTGTGAGTAAGTTTGTTTCATGAAATGTCATTTTGCCGTCAGGCGGAACTGAAAAATACGGGCATGTCATGATTTACAGGGAATTGACAGAAAAGGAGTATGCTGATGCGGAGAACCGCATCCTTTATGAGGACAATCATCTGCTTGTGGTGAACAAGCGTGCCGGAGAGATTGTGCAGGCAGACAGGACGGAAGACGAGACGCTGGCTGACCTGTACAAGGCATTCATAGCCAGAAGAAACGCAAAAGAGGGAGGAGTCTTTCTCGGCATTCCGCACCGTCTTGACCGGCCGGTGAGCGGAGTGACGGTCTTTGCAAAAACCTCGAAGGCTCTCGAGAGGATGAATGCGATGTTCCGTGACGGGGAAGTGCACAAGTTTTATTGGGCTCTTGTATGCCGCAGGCCTGAGGCAGAGTCTGGAGAACTCTCAGACTGGCTCATCAGAAATGAGCAGCAGAACAAGTCATATGTCTGCAGAGACAATTCCGGGCAGAGAAAAGACGCCAAACTTGCCCGGCTCCGCTACCGGATTCTCGGGAATACAGACAGATATTGTCTTCTGGAGGTGGAACTTTTGACAGGCAGGCATCATCAGATACGTTGCCAGTTGTCAAATATCGGTTGCGTGATAAAAGGCGACCTGAAATATGGCGCCCCCCGGTCCAATCCTGACGGCAGCATCTGTCTTCATGCCAGAAGAATCAGTTTTGTACATCCTGTCAGGAAGACGGAAATGACAGTTGAGGCCCCTCTGCCTGCTTCATGGGCTGGAATAGCCGGAGCCGCTTTCGGCGGAAAAGTCTCCGTATGACAAGTCCGGCAATGATATCCAATTAATTATAAGATGACATCTTTAATACATAATGGCCGGATGGCCCCATTAATCCATAATAGTAAAATGAGAAGAATCCTTGTGTCTGCTGTTTATGTGGCAGCAGTGTTTCTTGCAGTCGCCTGTGGCGGCAACACCAGTATGATTATCCGTACTGAAGTGCCGGAGAGACCGGCCGGACAGGAAGATATGCTGCAGTATGCGGCTCCTCCGATTGATACGGTGAGGATAGGCTTCATCGGTCTTGGCATGCGTGGTCCGGGTGCTGTAGAGAGGATGTGCCAGATAGATGGGACCAGGGTTGTGGCCCTGTGTGATGTGGAACAGGACAGGGCGGAAGCGGCTGCAGGGATTGTGACCCGGTTCGGCAGGCCCGACGCCGCGCTGTATTATGGCTCTGAAGATGTGTGGAAACAGTTGTGTGACAGGGATGACATAGACCTTGTGTATATAGCGACTCATTGGACAATGCATGCGGAGATTGCAAAGTATGCCATGGAACACGGCAAGCATGTGGCAATAGAAGTGCCTGCAGCGATGAGCCTTGATGAAATCTGGGATCTGATAAACACTTCCGAGAGGACAAGAAGACATTGCATGCAACTTGAAAACTGCGTGTACGACTCTTTCGAACTCACGGCATTGAACATGGCCCAGCACGGACTCTTCGGGGAAGTCCTCCATGGGGAAGGCGCATATATCCACAATCTCGACGAATTCTGGGATGAATACTGGCACGACTGGAGACTCCTCTACAACAGGGACCATCGCGGCGATGTCTATCCAACCCATGGCCTGGGGCCGGTCTGCCAGGTGATGAATATCCATCGCGGGGACAAGATGAATGTGCTCGTGGCAATGGACACCAAGGCTGTGAATGGCCGGGAATATTATGAAGAGCACCGTGGCGAGTCTGCCCCTGATTTCCAGAACGGGGACCACACAATGACCATGATCCGTACCGAGAAAGGAAAGACTATCATGATTCAGCATGATGTCGTCAATCCGAGACCATACAACCGCCTGTATCAGTTGACAGGTACTAAAGGCTTTGCCAACAAATATCCTGTGGAGGGATTTGTCGTTGATCCGGCCGCTGCAGGTATGCTTTCTGTGCCTGACGGCAACGGCAAGACTGGGAAAGTAGATATAGAAAACCTTTCCTCACACAGTTTTGTCCCTGAAAATGTGAAGACCGCACTGATGGAAAAATTCATGCATCCTGTGCAGAAAGAACTTGAGGAGACGGCAAAGAAGGTCGGTGGCCACGGCGGCATGGACTATATCATGGACTACCGCCTTATTTATTGCCTGCGCAACGGACTCCCGCTCGACATGGATGTGTACGACCTCGCCGAATGGTGCTGCCTGACAGAACTTACCGGCATCTCAATTGAAAACGGCAATGCCCCTGTCGAGGTGCCGGATTTCACGAGGGGAGGGTGGAACAAGATAGACGGTTACCGTCACGCCTTTGTGGAATAGCACTGTCGCCTTCGCGGCAGCTCAGCTATCTTGTGAAATGGCGCCGTCGCCTTCGCGGCAGCTCAGCTATCTTGTGAAATAGCACCGTCGCCTTCGCGGCAGCTCAGCTATCTTGTGAAATGGCGCCGTCGCCTTCGTGGCAGTTCAGCTATCTTGTGAAATGGCGCCGTCGCCTTCGCGGCAGCTCAGCTATCTTGTGAAATGGCGCCGTCGCCTTCGCGGCAGTTCCTGGCCGCTTGTCATTTCCAGGTGGAGAATGGAGCTTCGGCCAGCATCGAATTGTAATACCGCCGGTCTCCGGTGACTTCTTCTCCGAGCCATTCAGGTCTGCAGAACGGCTCAGATTCGTTTTCCAGTTCGATTTCAGCCACTGTAAGGCCAAGATTTGCCCCTAGAAACTCGTCTACCTCAAATACATGGCCCTCGAACGGGACAATATGGCGTATTTTTTCTATGATCCCGGCCTGACACAGTTTCATCAGGTCTTCGGCATCACCCGCAGCTATTTCCGTCTCCCATTCAAACCGGCTGAGCCCGTTGCCGGCAGAAGGCCCTTTTATAGTAAGCCATCCAAGGTCTCCTGCCCGCCTGACCCTGACTGTCCTGCCGCTTTCCCTGCAGATATATCCCTGAGCCATGTGAATGTGCGAGGTAGCCGTCTCTTTGTATGAATCTCCTGCCACAAGAAATTTACGTTCTATTTCAATATGTGCCATAATCGATAGAAAATATGCTTTGTGCGCTTTAAATATGCTTTTTGCGCAAAGTTACCGTTTTATTTTAAATGCTTATCCCTGAAATTGCCACTGGATTAAATTGCCACTGGATTAAGTTACTTCTGGTTTCGCTCTGGATATTTTGCCCCCCCATCCATTGCCATCGTGCCTATCATCCCATTGTTGTCTCACCTGTCATCCCTGCGCCATGCCCACCTTCCACTGCTATCTTGCATATCATCCATTGCTATCTCACCTGCCATCCTTGCGTCATGCCCACCTTCCATGGTTTTGATGGAATTCTGTGTCAGGTGGTGCAATGAATGTACTACCTTCCGAGGATTTGCGGTGAAAGTGTGGCAGGTGGAACCGATATCTCGCCCACCTTCCATGGTTTTGATGGATTTCTGTGGCAGGTGGTGCAGTGAGTGTACTACCTTCCGTGGATTTGCGGTGAAAGTGTGGCAGGTGGAACTGATACCTTGCCCACCTTCCATGATTTTGATGGATTTCTGTGTCAGGTGGTGCAGTGAATGTACCACCTTCCGTGTATTTGCGGCGAAAGTGTGGCAGGTGGAACTGATACCTTGCCCACCTTCCATGATTTTGATGGATTTCTGTGGCAGGTGGTGCAGTGAATGTACCACCTTCCGTGTATTTGTGGTGAAAGTGTGGCAGGTGGGACTGATATCTAGCCCACCTTCCATGGTTTTGATGGAATTCTGTGTCAGGTGGTGCA
>JADILX010000102.1 GCA_017695025.1 Candidatus Cryptobacteroides excrementavium | reverse complement strand
CAGGCCCAAGATCATCCTCTTTCTTACATCCTGCAAAAAGGACTGCGGATGCAAGACCGATTAAAAATAAATTTCTGAGTTTCATAACCTTGCGTTATTTAAGTATAAGTTGTATTGCTTTTACCTGTGCTTTGTCGGACAAATATATGCATTTTACCCTCTGAAAACAACAGGAAAGGGAATTAAATTTCAGTTACATCTTAAATTTTATCAACAAAATACATATTCCCATGAAAAAATATAACTTCCCCGGCACAAAAACTTTATATTTAACTCATTTACAGGAGAAGCGGGGGGGGTGCAGACAGGATCATTTCCCGGCGAGATGCTTCTCCCATGCCCATGCGGCAGCGAGGGTCTCCTCTACTGTACGCTGCGCCTTCCAGCCGAGTTTCTGCTCTGCCCGGGTCGGGTCGGCCCAGATGGCTGTGATGTCGCCCTCGCGGCGGGGAGCAAACCTGTAGTTGAGTTTCAGTCTGTTGACTTTTTCAAAGGTATTCACAAGCTCGAGCACAGACACAGGGCGTCCTGTACCGATATTGAATATCTCGTAGTTTTCCTCCATTTTCAGATCAAGCATCCTTGCCACTGCCGCCACGTGGGCCTTTGCAAGGTCTACGACATCGATGTAGTCCCTCAGGCATGTCCCGTCAGGAGTAGGATAGTCATTGCCGAATATGCTCAGGCACTCTCGCTTGCCTATGGCTGTCTGGGTGATGAAAGGCACCAGATTGTTAGGCACGCCGCGCGGGAGTTCTCCGATGAGGGCAGACGGATGCGCCCCGATAGGGTTGAAGTAGCGAAGGGCTGTCCCTTTGACAGGTCCCGGCTTCTGCAGGCCGGGCATGACCTCGTCTCCATATGCTGCCGTTGCCTTCACCGTATCGCGGAGGATGTCTTCGCAGATCTGCTTCGTGTTGCCATACGGGGACGTTGCCGGCTGGCGCGGAGACTCTTCTGTCACAGGCAACTTGTCTGTCTCGCCATAGACAGTGGCCGATGAGGAGAAGAGCACATTGCATCCCCCGTGCGCCTTTGCCGCCTCAAGGATATTGAGGAAAGAAAGGAGATTGTTCCTGTAGTATTTCAACGGCTCGGCGACAGACTCGCCCACTGCCTTGAATGCTGCAAAATGTATGACAGCGTCAATCCTGAACTCCGTAAAAAGCCTGTCGACAGCATCATAGTCGCAGCAGTCGATCTTTTCAAACGGGATATCGTTTTTCCCGGTTATCTTCTTGACCCCTTCGAAACATGTAAGGTCACAGTTGGAAAGATTGTCGGCTACAACGACATCATAACCGGCCTGGATAAGTTCCACTGTCACATGGCTGCCGATGTATCCGGCACCACCGGAAACCAAAACTCTTTTTTTCATATACTACAGTTTAAAATGTTTGTCGCACAATGTCCAAGGGCCGTAATCCGGCCTCTTTCAAAATCTCTCAAATTTATAAAATATCCCTGTAAAATAATAAAATATATACAAAATGATTTTACTAATTTTGTGTCCGGAGCGCATCCAGCCGTGCGGACACGTGACATCCGCCATCCGCGACAGGCGGGGATGCCGGATGAACTGCCATGCATATGAAGATAAGAAACATACTGAAAGCCGCCCTGGGCCTTGCGTCCCTGATATTTTTTTCTGCGGCCACAGTCCCACGGACACAGATACAGTCTTACGCCGAAACCGCTTCCGGGGGAGATGTCCTGGGGAATGCCGGATTCGGGATATTTGCAATAACCTGTGACGGGGACACGCTCGCCGCCGTCAACAGCAGCAGGGCCATGGTACCGGCATCGAACATGAAACTTCTGACTACCGGGACGGCTCTGCATTCCCTCGGCCCGGACTACAGGTACAAGACTGAAATAGGCTATTCCGGGCACATAACAGACGGCACCCTGCATGGAGACCTGTATATCATGGGAGGCGGAGACCCGACTCTCGGGTCTGAGGACTCGATTGCCGTCCCTGCCGTACAGACTTTCAGACAATGGAGACAGTTCCTCGCTGACGCCGGAATAAGGAAGATTGACGGATATATTGTCGGAGACGGGCGTTTTTTCGATGATGTCATGGAAGAGGACACATGGCTATGGAATGACATCGGCACGTATTACGGGACAGGGGTAAGCGGCCTTTCATTCTTTGAAAACGTCCAGAATTTCCATGTAAAGGCAGGTGACAGGCCCGGGGCTCCTGTCATTGTCACTCCCGGCTACCCTGATGCCCCATGGATGGAATACAGGTATTCATGTGTCACCGGGAAAGCCGGGACAGGGAACAGGCTGTATTACTATACTTCCGGGCTTGCCCCTGTCGGGGAGATGAGGGGGACTTTTGCAGAAGACAGGCAGCCTAAGACAGAAGAGGGCAGCAACAAATTCCCGGCATACACATGTGCCTGGCATTTCAATGAATATCTTAAAGGCTGCGGAATACTATGCAGCGGAGGTGCCGCAGACCTCGGAAAGACATTCGGCCTGCCAGAGGGGCGTGTCATGGAGAGGGATTCACTGACGGTGATAGGCAGCACATTTTCCCCGCAACTTGGGAGGATCGCCTTTGAGACCAACCATGAAAGCAACAATTTCTACGCAGAGACCATTTTCAGGACGCTCGGGAAAGAATATTGCGGAGGGACCGGCACCTATGAAGATGGCAGAAAGGCTGTGGAGGCGATTGCCGGAGAACTCGGCGTCTCCTGCTCAGGGATAAAGATTCAGGACGGGAGCGGACTGTCCAGGCAGAACTACGTGTCTCCCGGATTTCTGTGCAGGTTTCTGCGTGCCATGCTTGACTCGCCTGCCGCAGATGATTTTCTCGGGAGTCTGCCGTCTCCCGGGAGCGGAGGGACTATGGCGTTTGTAATGACAAGGTATCCGGAAGCCGTCACTTCCAGGATATTCCTGAAAAGCGGCTCAATGGACGGGACACTGTGCTACAGCGGATACATCCTGCCTGCAGAAATCGCGGACGGGAAAGTCAGCGCAGCAAGAGATGCCGACAGAAACAGCATTATCATCTTTTCGATAATGACCGGCAACTGCACATCTTCTTCTTATCAGGTACGGCGGACTCTCGAGAAGATGCTTTTCCTTCTTGCAATGGAAAACGCCTGACACCGCTGCTACTTAGGGAACAGGCTGCGGCACAGGGCCGGGACATCTCCGACTTTTATCACCTCGATTCCTTCCGGGACATTGTCCGGGCTGCCGAAAGCCGATATGTACATCTTCCGGAAGCCAAGCCGCTGCGCCTCGATGATGCGGCGGTCTATCTGCGAGACCGGCCTTATCTCACCGCTAAGCCCGACCTCTCCCGCGAAGCACGTGTCCGGAGGAATGGCAAAATCGAAATTGGACGACAGCACTGCACAGATGACGGCGAGGTCACATGCCGGGTCGCTTACCCTGAGGCCCCCGGCCATGTTCAGGAAGACATCCTTGACGCTGAGCCTGAACCCTGCCCTTTTCTCCAGTACTGCCAGCAGCATGTTCAGCCTCCTGACATCAAAGCCTGTGGCCGAACGCTGCGGTGTACCGTATGCGGCAGAACTCACCAGCGCCTGCACCTCTATCAGGAACGGGCGTGTCCCGTCCATCATCGCACTTACAGCCACCCCGCTAAGGCCTTCTTCGTGCATCGGGATCAGCATCTCCGAAGGGTTGCTGACCTCATGCAGACCTTTTCCTGTCATCTCGAAGACGGCGAGTTCCGATGTGGAGCCGAACCTGTTCTTTATGCTCCTCAGGAGCCTGTATGTCCCCCTGTTGTCGCCCTCGAACTGAAGCACCACATCCACTATATGCTCCAGGACCTTAGGCCCGGCTATGCTGCCCTCCTTGGTGATGTGCCCGATAAGAATCACAGGGACACCTGTCTCCTTGGCAAAACGCAGCAGCAGGGCCGCACACTCCTTTATCTGTGACACGGAGCCTGGTGAAGACTCTATGGTCTGTGTGTAGACAGTCTGGACGGAGTCCACAATCATCAGGTCGGGCATTATCTTTTTTGCCTCATCCAGGATGTTCTCCATCAGAGTCTCACTGTATATGAGGCAGTCGCTGTCATCCCCTCCGAGACGTACGGCACGCAGTTTGACCTGCCGGACACTTTCCTCTCCGGTCACATACAGAGTCCTGAGCGACTTGCAGTGCAGCGGGATCTGCAGGGAAAGCGTAGACTTGCCTATCCCTGGCTCCCCGCCTATAAGTACCAGCGAGCCTTCCACAATCCCGCCGCCGAGAATCCTGTCCACTTCGGCATTGTTCAGGGAAATACGGCTGTCCTGCGAGGTGTCTATGTCGGCAAGGGGCATCGGTTTGTGGCTGCTCCCGGGGACAGTCATGCTTCCCCGCGACGAGCCTCCCCTCCCCGTGACAACCTTTTCCTCCACCATCGTATTCCATTCCCCGCATGCCGGACACCGCCCCATCCATTTCAGGCTCTCGTTCCCGCACGAGGTGCACACCCACACTGTTTTCTGTTTCAATGCCATAATCTGTCAATAAAATATTAATGCAAGACAGGCCGGTTCTTAGCGGCTATTTCTGTTTCTTGTCGAGTTCGTAGACTTCCATGTCATGGATTCTGCCGTCATCGATATGGAACCGCAGGGCGGTGCGGACAAGATGGAAACCGTATATCCCTGCTGCGCCAGGATTGATGACCATCATGCTGCGCTTATGGTCGTTCATCACCCTGAGGATGTGGGAATGCCCGCATACGAAGATGTCAGGATGGTACCCGTCTATGAGAGCCCTTGCCCTCGGGTCATAACGGCCCGGATAGCCTCCGATATGAATCATCAGCACTTTCATGCCGCAGCAGTCAAAAAGCAGATGGTGCGGATAGTCGAGACGGACATCCTGGCCGTCGCAGTTGCCATAAACGCCTTTCAGCGGCTTGAAGGACGCAATCTTCTGCGCAGTCTCCAGCCCGCCGAAGTCTCCGGCATGCCATATCTCATCCACCGGCTTCAGGAAATCCTCTAACGGCGCGTCAAACACGCCATGGGTATCTGATATCAATCCGATATACATGCAAGCAAATATACAAACAAATGACAATAATTATAATTATATTTGTTTTTTGTATTTGTACTGTTGCGCATGACCTGCGGCTGGCGCTGCCGGTGATACTGCATTTACCTTAATCCTGAACATGCCATGTCGATACGGCACACGAAAAGAAACAGATCCTATGACGGCGGCTGCCGCAGATCATTCAGCGAATGGATGGACTCCGTCCTTTCAAGCGGCATCGGGAGGCAACTCCTTGTCTATCTGGGCACAATCATCATTGTCTACGCATTTTTTGTCCTGCTTTCATTCTCTCTAAACGGGTTTGAACTGACCAAGGACAACAGCAGCGAGACCGGAAGCAGACTGCTCGGTGTGCTGTATTATTTTCTGGATCCGGGCAACCTCTATGTAGAGCAGAACTCATCGGCAAGATTTCTTACTCCGGTCATCTCCCTGCTCGGGATGTTCCTCCTCGGAGGCCTTCTCATAACCACCCTCTCGAACGGGGTCGAACAGCGCATCAGCAACATCAGGAACGGACTTGTCCACTACAGGAATATCCACGGGCATTATGTAGTCATCGGATTCGGGGAAATCTCCCTGAGCCTGCTGAGAGACATATTTGAAAAGAACGGATATGTCCCCGGCCAAAAGACAGGTGGCCTGCCAAAAATAGTGATACTGACAAGCCAGAATGTGGAACAGGTACGAGCCATAATAGAGGCCGGACTGCCTGACGGCATGTCAAGGAAAGTCATCATATATGCCGGCAACATCGAATCCCGTGAACATCTCGAAAAACTCAACATAAGTCGTGCCCGGGAAGTCTTCATCCTCGGAGAACAGGACGAATACGGCCGCGACACGAAAAACCTCGAGGCAATCCGGACCATCCATGAACTGTGTGCCGACAGGGACAGGACACTGAAAGTCAATGTACAGTTTGACAGGCCGTCATCATATTCCATCATCAAGAAAATCGAACTGGAGCCGTCAAAGTTCCTGAAGAACAGGGACGGAAAGACTGTCATATATTTCCGGCCGTTCAATTTCTTCGAAAACTGGGCACGGCTGCTATGGGGCATCAACAAGAAGAACACTTATAAAGACCTCGATTTCAAGC
>JADILX010000101.1 GCA_017695025.1 Candidatus Cryptobacteroides excrementavium | reverse complement strand
GGCATGAGCCGACTGAGGGGTCTACGACATATGGCGCGAATTGCCCGCGCATGCGGGCTCGAGTCTCGTTTTCCGCTCCAGGCAGGTCATCAGAAATGGTGACCTGCTTTTTTTGTTATATGAGGCTCGGACTCGCGACCCGCTCCCCGAGGGAGCTGTCGGCATGAGCCGACTGAGGGGTACGAAAAATTTGGAATGGATTTGGCAGGTACTTTATCCGGTTATAGATAAAAAGATTATCTTTGTGAAGAAGCCATTAAATATACCGACACTCATTAGATATATTGGGACTCATTCCAGATAAATCTATTATACTGTTGCGCCTCGGGACAGCAAATAGATTTGCTATCCTCTCGGCTTCAGCGTATATTTGCCATATAAGACCGGACTGGCTTCTGATATATAGCAAAGAATCAGACGGAGAACTTCATATCCTGAATTTACTCCGTACAGGTACTCACTCCGACTTATTCAAGAAATAGTTTACAGATACGCCCTCTTGCAGCGATGTGAGAGGGTTTGTTGTATATGGACGGACTGTGTTCCGGATAAGGCTCAAATTGAGCCGGGGCATCAGAATTTTTTGTACTGAAAAACCGGCTTGGTCGAAAATTTGCATGTATGCGGCCTGCAAGGCATTTCTGCGGGTGACGCAGAGATTTTCAGACAGGGAACAGTATGAAAGATTCGGTAAAAGTAAGGGATTCCATCGTGGATTCTGCCTCATGGCTTTTCGACAGGTTCGGCTATGAGAAGACCTCTGTAGATGAGATTGCCCGGCGGGCGCACAGGGCGAAAACATCTGTCTATTATTATTTCGACGGTAAACTTGCAATATTCAGGGCTGTGCTCCAGCGCGAGTTCGCCCTTGTCCGGCAAGGGCTTGAAGATGTCAGGATGAAATATTCGGAAGACATTAAAAGCCAGTTAATAGGCTATCTGACGACGAGGATGTCTCTTCTGCACTCTGCAAAAGTCTATATCCAGTATATGAATTCACCCTATATCTACGGCGAAAATGAGATTTCCAGAGTCGTGAATGCGTCAAGGGAGGATTTTGACCGCTGGGAAACCGAATATTTCAGGCACATATGCTGCGAGGGCCATCGGATAGGGACACTGACAGATGCCGTTGAGCCTGATGCGTTTGCCAAATTGCTGGCTATCCTGCTTAAAGGCATAGAGATACAGTTTTTCCATTCCGGAGACTATGACTCCATGAAGACTACCTATGAGACTATGGTCGAACTTCTTGTCTCAAAAAATCTTAACATCTAATAAAAGAAAGGTCATGTACAGAAAAATAATGTTATTTGCTGCGGCCATCGCTGCAGTGACTGTTGTCTCAGGCTGCGGCCTCAGGAAAGACAGGGCGGCAGGACGCGAGCCGGTCCCGGTGAAAGTCGTTGTGGTGGAAAGCCGTCCGTCCGCAGGTGTAAAATCTTATGTCGGGACGGTGCGCCCGTCAAAGTCTGCCGTGATTTCATGCCGGTATTCAGGGACATTGTCTGAAGTGAATGTGTCTGAAGGGGATTTTGTGAGGAAAGGCGATGTGGTTGCTGTCGTAGAGTCCCAGACTGTAAAGAGTACATGGGAGATGGCACATGCTTCACTCAGACAGGCCGAAGACGGATACAGCAGGCTGATGCGGGTGCATGGGAAAGGCGGTGTCGCCGATGTGAAGATGGTGGAAGTGGAGACGCAGTTGAGCAAGGCCAGGGCTTCTGCCGCTGCTGCGGACAAGGCGCTTGAAGACTGCAGGATAAAGGCTCCTTTTGACGGAGTGGTCGGTGATGTGTCCGCCGAGCAGGGAGTTGAAGTATCTGCTATGGCTCCATTGGTGCGTCTTCTTGACATCTCCTCCGTTGAAGTGAAAATCTCAGTGCCGGAAAGTGAGATAGCGGGCATGTCCATAAATGACAGGGCAGTGGTGTCTGTCCCTGCGCTTGGGGAAATCCGGTTCCCGGCTGTTCTTGAGAGCAAAGGTGTGTCCGCTTCTCCGGTGTCGCATACCTATGCATGTTCTATGGCCCCGGAAGCCAAAGTGCCCGGACTTATGCCAGGAATGGTCTGCAAGGTGACTTTTGAAGATGAATCTCATGCCGTGTGTGTGCCGGCATCTGTTATCAGGACTGACTCTGACGGACGGTACGTCTGGGTGGTTGAAGACGGAAGGGTGGAGAAACGGCACATTTCATCAGGGGGATTTTCCGGAAAAGATGTGGTTGTCACGTCTGGTCTTGCCGAGGGGGATGCCGTCATCTGTGAAGGGATTCAGAAGGTGAGCAGCGGAATGTATGTAACGGCCTCCGGATATCAGGAGCAGTGACATCCGGATGTTTTCCGGAGCGGGATATAGTTAACAGAAACTGAAAACGAGATGGATATTTCTGATATAGTCAGGGGGGCGGTCAGCCATAAGAAGACTGTGTATTTCTTTGTTGCCGTCCTGATAGCGCTCGGTATTACCGGGCTTGTGTATATGGACAAGGATGAGTTCCCGACATTTGAACTCAAGAACGGGCTGATTGTCGGGGTATATCCGGGGGCTGATGCCGAGGAGGTGGAGGCCCGGCTTACTGAGCCTATTGAAGACATCCTGTTCTCTTTTTCTGAGGTCAGCAGGGAGAACACTTCATCCTATTCCAAAGATGGCATCTGTTATATTTATACTGACCTTACCACACCGGCATCCACAAAAAATGAAGTGTGGTCAAAGATAAAACTGAAACTCGACGCGGCAAAACAGACTTTGCCTCCGGGCGTGCTTGCAGTGGCTGTAATGGATGATTTCAGCGCGGTTTCTTCCGTGCTCATGGCAATCGAGTCCGAAGACAAGGGATATCCTGAACTGAAAGGTTATGCAGAGGAACTGGTCTATCGGCTTCAGGCGATACCGGATCTTGCAAATGCAAGAATAATCGGTGCCCAGGAAGAGGAGATTGCCGTGACTCTGGATATGGACAGGGTTTCCGCCTATGGTATAAGTCCGACATCAATAATGCTCATGTGCCAGACTTCCGGTCTCCAGCCTGCAGGCGGGAGTTTCGACACCGGGTATATTTCCTCCCCGATACGAGTAGAAAATACTGTGGCTACGGAGCGCGAAATCGCTGAAAAGATCATCTATTCAGACCCGCAGGGAAATGTCCTGAGGCTGAAAGATGTTGCCAAAGTCGAGCGCCGCTGCAAAGAGCCTTCGACCCTTGTCGACCATAATGGGAATGCCGCCATTATCCTCTCTGTAGAGATGCGGCCGGAAAATAATATCGTGTCCTTTGGCCGGGAGGTAGATGATGTTCTTGATGCCTTTGAAAAGACGCTTCCGGACAGTGTGAAGATAAGCAAGATTACCGACCAGCCTGAAGTAGTGCGCTCTTCTGTGCTGTCTTTCCTGCGCGATCTCGTCATCTCCATGCTCGTGGTGATATTCGTCATGCTCATCCTGTTCCCGATGAAGTCTGCTCTCATAGCAAGTTCCGGGGTACCTGTGTGCACGGCCGTGGCTATAGCGGTGATGTTCCTTACAGGAATAGACCTGAATACCGTCTCACTTGCGGCCCTCATTGTGGTGCTCGGAATGATTGTGGATGACTCCATCATCACCATGGACGGATATATGGATAAATTCGGGCGCGGGATGACGAGGATTGAGGCGGCATGTGCAAGTGCAAAGGAACTGTTCATGCCGATGTTTACCGCCACTTTTGCCATCAGCGTGATGTTCTTTCCTGCCAAAGTCCTTATTTCAGGATATCTCGGGGATTTCGTGACCAATTTCCCGTGGGTGGTGGCTATTGCTCTCGGTGCGTCCCTGGCGTATGCAGTGCTTGTTGTCCCGTCTCTTGAGGTGAGGTACATCCAGTCTGCCCGCAGTACGGACGGAGGCTGGTTTGCAAAAGGGCAGGCATTCTTTTTCAACGGCATGCAGAAAGGCTACGAAAAGATGGAGGCATTGTGTTTCAGGCATCCGAAACTGACTATAGCGGCAGGAGTCGTGGCGGTGGCTCTCGGTATACTCATGTTCTTGAATGTCAACATCCAGATGATGCCTAAGGCTGCGCGTGAATGCTTCGTGGTCGAGATATATCTTGAAAGCGGCTCCGGCCTTGACAAGACCAGGGCAGTGAGTGATTCGCTGCAGGCCATATTGCTGAAGGACAAGAGGGTGGAGTCAGTGACGGCATTCATAGGCACGAGTTCTCCACGGTTCCATGCCACATATGCCCCCCAGACTCCTTCGGAAGATTTTGCCCAGTTTATCGTGAACACCACATCTGTCAAGGCGACCGAATCCGTCCTGCGTGACTATGAGACGGAGTACGAGCATTATTTTACCAATGCCCTTGTCCGGTTCAAGCAGATGGACTATCAGGCAGTCGCTGCCCCGGTGGAAGTGGTTGTAAAAGGTGAGGACTATGCGCAGTTGCAGGAGATAGCCGATACTATCAAGCATTTCATGTACTGCAACCTTGGAGACCGGCTGCAATGGATACACAGCGACAGTGAGGGGATCTCGTCTTTCGTGGATGTTGTCCTTGATCCGGATGAATCTTCCCGTCTCGGTGTGAACAGGACCATGCTGTCCATGTCCCTCGCCGGAGCATTCAATTCCCTGCCGATAGCCACAATATGGGAAGGGGATGAAAAGATACCTGTAAACCTGTACAGCAGTGCCGTTTCAGATACGATGACATATGATGCCGTCTCCAACTATATGGTGTCGACATCGGTTCCGGGTGTCTCTGTCCCGTTGCGTCAGGTGGCAAGCGTCATTCCGCAATGGAGACCTGAAACATATGCCAGAACAGGAGGCTCGGGCTCCATCACTGTCGGGGCGGACATGAAATATGGATGCAGCCAGCCTGAGGCAATGAAAGTTATCCGGACATTCATCAAACATGAGATTGAGCCGTCTCTTCCCGACGGAGTGAGCATCAGTTACGGTGGGCTCTCGTCCATGAACGGCCAGGTCGGCCCGGAGATTTTCGTGACTTTCATCTGTGCCGTGGCGATATTGTTCCTGTTTCTTCTCGTGCATTTCAAGAAAGTTTCGATTGCCGTGCTTACATTGGTGTTGAGTTCGCTGTGCCTGTTCGGTGCATTTTTCGGGCTCTGGCTTTTCGGCCTTGATTTCGGCCTTACTTCCGTTCTCGGGCTTATCAGCCTTGTCGGAATTATAGTACGTAACGGCATACTTATGTTTGAATATGCCGAGGAACTGAGATTCGAAAAAGGGTGGGATGTAAAAGAAGCATCCATTGAAGCCGGGAAACGGCGCATGAGGCCGATATTCCTCACTTCCTGTACGACTGCCCTCGGGGTATTGCCGATGATTATCAGCGGAGACGCCCTCTGGATGCCGATGGGTGTCGTCATCTGTTTCGGTACGATGCTTTCGATATTTCTAATCACTTTGATAATGCCTGTATCATATTGGCAGATATTCAAGAATTCAAACCATAAGGAGGCTGTCCGATGATGAAAAGATATATTTTGATATGCGCTGCGGCAGCCCTGTCTGTGATGCCGTCGGCGGTTGCTGCAGACTATAGTCCGGCCCCTGCGTCTCAGGTTGAGGAAGACATTGCCGGGAAGGCCGGCAGTAAGCAGCCGTTAATGGAACTGTCTCTGGACAGGTGTCTGGAGATGGCGCTTGAAAATAATATGGATGTGCTTAATTCGAGACTTGATGTATATGCGGCAAAGGCGCAGAAGCAGGAGGCTGTTGCTGGATATTTCCCGGATGTGTCTGTCAACGCCTTTACGTTCTATGCATTTGACCCGATGCTGGAACTCGGTATAAAAGATATTATCGGAGAGTCTGAATTCAGCAATACCCTGCAGGGTCTGATTGATTATGCTGCTTCCACTTACGGTTTTGACCCGGTCTATTCGACACTCAAGAAAGGCATATCGGCCAATGTCACAGTGCTCCAGCCGGTATTTGCCGGAGGCAGGATTGTAAACGGCAACAGGCTGGCTGCATTGGGGCTGGAGGCGGCGGGCCTGCAGAAGAATATCAGTGAGCGGAACACGGCTGAGGATGTCGAAAAGGCCTACTGGCAGGTAGTTTCTCTTGAAGAGAAGATGAAGACTCTTGACCGGATGCAGGCTCTTGTCGACACTCTGTACAAGGATGTCTCCTCCGCATGTGCCGCAGGCCTTGCCACAGAGACAGACATGCTGCAGGTGCGGCTCAGGCAGAATGAATTGCGCTCCGGGAAAATCTCATTGAAGAACGGTATCCGGCTCGCGAGGATGAAACTGTTCAATGATACCGGAGTCAGGTACAATCCGTATTCTACCATAGCGAATGACAGTATACCGTATATCGATGACATCATCCTGACTGACAGGCCAGACTGTTTCGATGCCCCGCTCATGTATTGGCAGCCGGAGGAGGAGGTCGCCGCAAGACAGGACGAGGCACGTCTGCTTGACATCTCGGTACGGTCAAAGGAACTTGAGAAAAAGATGGTGATGGGAGAAGCCCTGCCGCAGATAGGTGTAGGTGTGTCATATGGCTATTCCAGGCTGATAAGTGACGGGCGGATGAACGGGGCGGTTTTCGCCTCTCTCCAGATACCTCTTTCCGACTGGGGCCGGACTGCCAGAAAGATGCAGAGGTACGAGGCCCAGATACAGAAGGCAGAGAATGAGAAAGAATATCTCAACGCACAACTGGTATTGCAGGTAAGGAAACTCTGGATAGATCTCGAATCTGCATGGGAGCAGTTGCTTGTTGCACGGGAAAGCGTGGCTGTCGCACAGGCCGGAGTGGAAGATCTGACTGCATATTATGACGCCGGGATGTCCCCTCTTTCGGAACTTCTGGATGCCCAGATGCAACTTCAGGAAGCCATGAATGCGTGCGTTGACCATAGCATCTCTTACAGGACGGCTTTACAGGCCTACCTTGACAGGATAGAAAAATAACTTTACCTTAGTGGCCGGAAATACAAGGCCCGGCTTTCGGCTTCCCGCCGGAAACACAGGGACAAATTCAATGGAATATGAATTTTATCTATAAAAAACTCATGAAACTGAGGGAACGCTATATTGACACCCTCGGTAAACTTTATGAGTATTCGACAGCAATATATGAGAACAACAGGCTGTCAAGGATGGTCGGCTCAGACATGGGTTATACATACAGGGAATTCAGAAAAAAGTGCGACGAGATTTCGGCAAGCCTGTCAAGATATGGTATAGGGGCAGGGGACAGGGTAGCGATTCTTTCGCAGAACATGCCCAATTGGACAGTCGCCATGTTTTCCCTTGTGCCTTTCGGGAGGGTGTCTGTCCCGATTCTTCCCGATTCTTCAGAAAACGAGGTGACCAATATCCTTACGCACTCTGGCAGCAAAGCCATATTCGTGTCCAGGAGGCTTCTTCCGAAACTGAGTGAAGAGTGCATGTCCAGGATGGTGCTCGTCATCGACATAGAGACATTTGAAATCATCAGGAGGGATGACTCGTCATTTACTTGTGACGGGCGGGTGCGTGCCCCCGAGGCAGATGATATTGCCACTATCATCTACACATCCGGGACGACAGGCAATGCCAAAGGCGTGATGTTGAGCCACAGGAATCTATGTGCCAACATCATTGCCTCGTTCCACGCGCAGAAATGCAATGAAAAGGATGTATGGCTGTCGATATTGCCGATGGCGCATACCTATGAACTGAGTATCGGGGTGCTGTATCCGATATTCTGCGGGGCCTGTGTCTACTATATCCAGAAGCCTCCGACACCGACAGTCCTGCTTGCCGCGCTCAAGGAAGTCCGGCCTACCATCATGCTGTCTGTGCCTCTGATAATCGAAAAGATCTACAGGAACAGCGTCATCCCGACCATAAGGCGGAGCCGTGTCCTGAGATGGATGAAAAAGAATATGCCGGCGTTACTGTACCGTATTATAGGCATGAAACTCAAGTCTACATTTGGCGGGCGTCTGAAATTTTTCGGTATCGGCGGCTCGAAACTTGACATTAAGGTTGAGGAATTCCTGAAGAAGGCGAAATTCCCGTATGCCATTGGCTATGGGCTTACAGAGACCGCCCCTCTCATATGCAATGCCGGAGTGAAATATACCAAGCCAGGCTCTACCGGAGTTGCCGCCTATGGGGTGACTGTAAAACTCATCAATACCAATCCGGAGACAGGCGAGGGTGAGATTGTCGCCAAAGGGGACAATGTGATGCTCGGGTATTATAAGGATCCTGCAAGGACACGTACTGTCTTTACCGATGACGGATGGTTCAGGACCAATGACCTTGCCACTGTCGATGACAAGGGCCGCTATTATATCAAGGGGAGGCTCAGCAATATGATTCTCGGCCCTTCAGGAGAGAACATTTATCCTGAGGAGATAGAGAATGTCATCAACAATATGGATGAGGTCAATGAATCCATCGTCCTTGAGCGGGACGGCAGGCTTGTCGCCCTCGTACAGTTCAATGACAATATAATAGACTGGAACCAGGAAGGGGAAGACCAGTTCTTCGAAAAATTGGAGGCCCGCAAGGAAGCCATAATGAACTATGTCAACAAGCATGTCAACAAGTTCTCCAAAATCAAAGATGTCGAAGTGATGAAAGAGCCGTTCGAGAAGACAGCGACACAGAAGATCAGGCGCTTCAAATACAATAGGCCGGAAAAACCGGCCAAGAAGGACGGAACATCAAAATAACAGTTCAGATCTATCCGGGCAAGGACGGATACTTTCGTTGTTTCGCATAAATAAATGCCCCCAAGTTTGGAAAAAACTTCGGGGGCATCTCATTGTCCGGTCGTCCCATTCTTATCATGGGATGCGGAGACATCCTATGTTCAATCGTTATTCATCTGTACGATGTCCACTCTGTCTGACTCGCTTCTGCCGAGCAGATATTTGCTGAACCAGTCGGCCATTCTCCAGAAGAAATATTCGTTCATGTCGCCGAAGCCGTGTCTCTGTCCCGGGAGAATGAGCATGTCAAACCTCTTGTTGGCGCGTATCAGGGCATTGACCACCCGGATTGTGTTTGCCGGGTGCACGTTGTTGTCAATATCCCCGTGCACGAGAAGCAGGTGCCCTTTCAGATTTGAGGCTATCTCCGGATTGGTGTCTATCTTGTAGACAAATGTGGTGTCTCCTGCTTCTGTCACTTTCTCCAGAATACCGTGATGCTGTTCGCTCCA
Source organism: Candidatus Cryptobacteroides excrementavium (assembly GCA_017695025.1). Taxonomy (GTDB): domain Bacteria; phylum Bacteroidota; class Bacteroidia; order Bacteroidales; family UBA932; genus Cryptobacteroides; species Cryptobacteroides excrementavium. Next base: position 6,929 of record JADILX010000101.1, on the reverse strand, counting down.
CCATCTGTTGTATATGCTGTTGTCGTGGTTGCCTGCGCATGATACAGCGGCAGTGTAGAAGTCAGGGTATTTCAGTATGGCTGCAGTGGACATGAATCCTCCACCTGAATGTCCGTGTATGCCGACTTTGTCACCGTCTATCCACGAATACATTGCGGCAAGCCTCTGGACAGCGGTCTTCTGGTCTTCAAGCCCATAGTCCCGCAGGTTGCCGTAGCCATAGTTGTGGTACCATTTTGAGCGGTTCGGATGACCTCCCCGGTTGCCGACGGTAATGACTATGAAGCCCATCTGTGCGAGCCTGTCTGTCCGTGTCATGTTTGCACTCCATGATATGTTGTTGGCTTCAATCTGAGGCCCTGGATACACATACTCTATGATTGGGTAGACTTTGGTGGAGTCGAAGTCGAAAGGCTTGTACATTACACCATAAAGATCTGTAATGCCGTCTGCCGCCTTGACTGTAAACCTTTCCGGCATCCTGTATCCTGCCGCGAACAGCCTGGAAAGGTCGGCTGTCTCCAGGTCTGCAATCTTTTTTCCGGTGCTGCTGTACAGGGCGGAAGCCGGGGCAGCGTCTACACGCGAGTAGTTGCATACCAGATATTTCCCGTTGTCGCTTGCAGATGCCTTTACATCCATGTCTTCCATGTCGATCTGCCTGAGCCCGCTCCCGTCAAGCCCGACGCGGAAAGTATGCATCTGGTAGGGGTTCTCGTCCTTGTGGTAGCCGCATGCGCTGAATATCAGGTACTCTTCCTTCTCATTGACAGCAAGTACGTCCTCGACATGGAAGGCGCCCTCGACTATAGGATTGGCTAAAGTCCCGTCAGAGTTGTAGAGATAGAGATTGGCCCAGCCGTTTCTTTCCGACCAGTGTATCATCTGCTGCCCGCCGTTCACCAGTCTCAGTGGCCTGTACTCTACATAGGTATTCATCCTTTCGGATATGACAGTCCTTGTCGAGTCCGTCCCGATGTCCACGCGGCAGATATCCAGCCTCTTGAGGTCCCTGCTCTGGCGGAGGATGTAGAATCCGTCATTGTCTCCGAGCCATTTGCGCGAAATGAAGTCCTCATAGTCATCCCTGTTCATATACGGCTTTGTCTCGAAATCCGTTGCCTGGTCCTTGAATGCATTGATTTTGACTGGGCTGGATGACATGTCCCCAGCAGAGAATACGTACAGGTATTCCTTAGGGCCCGGCTCCCCGGGCATCTGGTACTTGTATGTCTCCAGGGTAGGCCTTGGCTTGCTCAGGGAATTGATGACCCAGAACTCCTTTACTGGGCTCATGTCGTATTTCATGGCAGCGAAATGTCTCGAATCAGGCGACCATACGAGGTAGTAGGGGAATACCCTTGCCGTGGTGTCCTGCTCTGTCCAGCCCATGTAACTGTCTCCTCCCCATCCGAATTCTGCAGTGCCGTCGGAGGTAATCCTGTGTTCGACTATAGTGCTGTCTTTTTCATCCTTGGCAGCCTTTGCCATATTTTCCGCATCCATCCAGTACAGGTTGGCATTTTTTGCGAATATTCCTTTCTGCCCGTCAGGCGAGACATTTGCCCACGCCGGATACTTGTCCTCCTCTTCGTTCCCGGTAATGTCTGTCAGCCGGCCGGATGCTATGTCATATTCAAATGAATATGTCTTCTTTTCCCCGAATCTCTCTATGCGGGCGGAGTCTGTTTCCGGTACAGTGCTTTTCACTCTGAAAGAGAAAGTCCTGTCATCTTTAAGTTCAAATGCTGTAAGCGGCAGATGCTGCGCGTCAAACGGGTCTCTGACGATTTCCGTAATCTGCATCGCAAGCTTGTCCATGTCGAACACGGACTGCTTTTTTCCGCTTCTGGCATCCACTATGTAATATTGTGTCCCGTCAGAGGTCTTCCATTCGTACCAGAACTTGTCCGAGTCCTTGAACCAGTTCGGTCTTATCTGTGTCGAGAATACCATCCGGGAGATTTTTTTCTGTGAAAATCTCTCGGCAAGGCTGTAGTTAGGCTCAGGCCTGATGTCTGCCCTTCTGGGGTGCTGGGCCAGAACTGTTTGTGCCGACAGGACAGCGACGGTCACTGCGGCAGCATAAATAATCCGTTTCATATACCAATTTTTATCTGATTATGTCATTGAGGTCTTCCCACGGGATGGTGATGCGGATGATGCCCATTGAGTATGGTGCTATCTCATAGTGATTGTAGATATACGTGACGCCTTTGTCCGATATGCTGAAATTGCCGTTCGGCTCGATTTCTTTCAGAAACATCATAGAGGTGTCTGCAGGGCTTTCAAGCGCCTCTGGCAGGCGGGATGTCAGCAGCCGTGTGAGCCGTGTCTCATATCCTGCGGTAAAGAAATCCGTCTCTTCAACAGGCTCGCCTGTCTTCAGGTCGAAGTTGTATGAAATCTCGGAGGTTATGCCGTGCGCACCACCCCTGTAGGAATGGTGGGATATGACGTATGATACCAGCCCGTCGCTGGCAGGACAGAAATGTCCGGAGATGTCATCAGCCCACTGGAATGTCGCGTCCTGGAATTCCTCGCTTTCTGCAAGAGGAAGATTTTCTGCCCGGTATTCTTCTGCCAGGTCTTCGCGGTAACTGCAGGCTGCCGCTTCAGGCTGCATCCCTGAATATTCTTCCCCGAAAAGGGCTGCTGTTATCGCAGTGGACATCTTCAGTCTTGCATCCTCGTTTTGTCCGGATACCGGATACTCTACAGAGACGGAGATGTGCAGGGAGTCGGTTCTCCCGTCCATGAGGGCGAAATTTTCGGAGATTTCCGTTTTTCCTGTCCTGAATTCCTGGCTGCAGGACGACAGGGCGACTGCGGCCGCTGAAATTATTGCAAGAACTTCCAATGTCTTTTTCATGATGCTGTATTTTTAAATATATGCAAAGTTGTAAATTGTTTCGAAATTTCGCAAAATTCACGGCCGGCATCTTTCCCGGAGGAATAATGTGGATATGTATTCTCATAATGTTATGGATTTGGATTACTTTTGTATATTTCTGTCCTGACTGTCAGGACAGGCAGTAAAAAATACAGGCTATGGCGAAATTATTCCCGTTGAAACGGATGGCCCTTATCCTTAACAGGTTGAGGAGCGGACACAGTATAACACCGGAGGCCCTTGTCGAATATGTTTCCGACAGGGCAAGGCTTCTGGATGAGCGTATGGGGTCAGTTCCCCTCAGAACCATCCAGCGGGACATCAAAACTATCGGGGAACTTTTTCATTTCGGAGCATCGCCGGCCTGCATTCAATACAAACATTTCCGACCTGTTGTATGCCATAAGAGAGTGTCATCCGGTGGCGTTTGATTATACTCTGGTACGTCATGGAGGGAAAGTCGTGTCCAAGAAGGTAAACCCTCATTTCAAGTACGACGCCCTGGACGGAGCTTTTGTGAAGACCCTTCCGCTGCATTCATCACAGGAGATTCTTTCCGATACTTCAGACGGGCTTACCGTCAGGCTCAGGCTACGAATAACCAATGATTTTGTCATGGCTCTTCTTTCCCGCAGCCGTTCGGTTGAAGTCGTTTCCCCTCTTCATTTGCGGCAGCGTCTCCATGATGTCTGGGCAGAGGCCCTCAGGAGGAATGGCCCTGCTCAGTCTTTTAAACAGCCAATGGGAACTACATAAACTCCGTCTGCGCGTCGATAGGCGAATTTTCCAGTTGCCGTCAACACCATTAAGAAAGACGGGGCTTTCATTTTGTCCGTATCAATCTTTGCAGCCAATGTTTTCAGGGTAGTTGCCCCTTGCTCTATAAGTTGGTCTCCACCAAGTTTTATTTCGATAAGCCCGAATTTTCCGTTACGAAGATGAACAACTGCGTCGCATTCGAGGCCATTTTTGTCTCGGAAATGATAAACTTGTCCGTCTAAGGCACTTGCAAATACGCGTAAATCCCGATTACCTGTTTTGGCCAAAATATTTATCGTCATTCGGCCATAAATTTTTCCGCTTTTTGGATATGGCAACTGATAGCCGGCAGTCTCCATCATTGCTATGGCAGGCCGCCGGCCTCTTAGAATTCGTATGAAATAATATTATTACTAATAATACTATTACTATTCGTCCAATCCAGACAGGTCCACCTTATAAAAGACAGGGGCTGTATTGTCCTTTTCAAGAAACATTACCATATAGATTGGGGCGTATATAATATTGCCGCTGACGTGCATGTTGCCGTTATTGAATACGACAGCTTCCTGGATGTCGTATTCATTGCAATTCATGATGTTGGACAAAGCCCGGTGTGACTCGTAGTCTTTACCGGATTTGACTTCTATCGGTAACACCTTGCCGTCAAGTTCTATTACGAAATCTATTTCTCCGCGTTTTTTATTATTGTAATAATAAGGGATAATGCCATGCGCCGCCAGCTCCTGCGCTACGGCGTTTTCGTATATCGAGCCGAAATTAATATCCTTGTCACCTTTGATAATCCGCATTTGTATTCCCTCGGCATATTGGGCAGCCAAAAGTCCGATGTCATTTTGAAACAGTTTGAACAAGTTCCGGGAACGGGCAAGCAGAAGAGGTATTTTAGGTTCTTCTACATTATATACCGGTATTGCTACGCCTGCGTTCGTCAGCCATAGAAAGCCGTTCTCAATCCTGTCAAACTTTGCATTTTCGTTTAGCCGTTTCAAAATGAAGCGTTTGTTTTTGGCGTTCAGTTCGGGAGGTATGAGATTGAAAATATCCTCGATATGGAGTTTGTTTTCAGGATCATACTGGGAGATATCGCGTTTGTACAAACGGATGATATCCTGCTGTACGGCCATGACTTCCTGAAGATTATTGCTTTCAATGTATTTGCTCACTGCGGCAGGCATACCGCCTACAATAAGATACAGCCGGAACAGTTCCATAATTTTTTCGTGTACGAACGCATCGACAGCCATGCGGGTCCGCCACGATTCCCGTAATGATGCAATGATTGAGTCATTGATCCCTAAACCCGAAATAAATTCTTCGAAATCAAGGGCAAACATATCCTTGACTCCCATGTAGCCTACAGGTTCCGACCGCAGGTCCTTCAGTTTCACGCCGAGCAACGAGCCGCTCAGGATGTAGCGATAAGAGCCCTCTTCCACCAAAAATTTGATAGCCGTAACTATGTCGGGACATTGCTGCACTTCATCGAAAAAGACAAGCGTCTCGCCTTTGATAAGCGGTACCGAAGTTATTGCCGAGAGACGGAGCAGAATGTCTCTGCTGCTTTTGGCGTTCTTGAACAGTTCCACCGCTTCCGGGGTTTCGATGAAATTGATTTCCACGAAACTTTTGAATGACTTGCCGAACTGTCGTATCGAATATGTTTTGCCGATTTGCCGTGCTCCGGTAATAAGCAGGGCATTCCGTGTTGTCTTATAATAATTACGAATATATCTGTCTATCGTTCTTTTGAGCATAATTACTTGTGTTATACGCTATTACTATGGCTTTTGCCGCTTTTCCATTACAAAAATAGGGTAATTATGCCGTTTTTCCAAGGGTTTTTACCCGTAAATCTGCCGCTTTTTCAATGCAAGACAATTCATGCTGTACCGACATGTAGGTTGTCGTCCTGTAGCCTAAGAAATTTCCGAATTGTCCTACGGCAAATCCAGTCTTGTCGCAGGTCCAGTCCATCCCCGGACGCAGGTTTTCTTCTCCGTTTTCACGCATCATGGCCAAAAGTTCGAGATTGCCCGACACATATTCGGCTTTCAGACTGTCAGACCATGCTTTCATGGCTTCTTGAGGCGCCAAGTCCTTGTATTCAGACCCGAAAAGGGTGGCTGAAATGGCTGCCGAGATGTTTTGGGTGCGCTTGTCGCCGGTATTTTCCGGATATTCCACCTCCATTGAAATCTTTATGGAATCCTGTGCCCCTTCCTCCAAGGCAGAAGTTTCATTATAAGTCACCGGAATGAAGGTCAAGGCATTGTCCGTCCCGCAGGACGAAACAGCCAACAATGCGCAAAGCGCAACGGAAGCAATCGAAAATTTCTTCATGACAGATTGATTTTATAGACTCAAAAATTAACGATAGTCAATAAAATTCGAAATACAAGCATTTTCGGGGATAACTTGCACGGAAAGGAAAACGAAATTGTTAATAAAATTGTTGATAATTAAAATATTATCCGTATATTTGCAGCCCCCAAAAGTGTAGGGGGTAAACATAAATTATAGATTTATAATCATTTATGCCTACAATTCAACAATTAGTTCGCAAAGGGCGCGAGGTTATCATCGAAAAGAGCAAATCCCGCGCGTTGGATGCTTGCCCTCAGAGAAGGGGCGTATGCGTGCGTGTGTACACAACCACACCTAAGAAACCTAACTCAGCAATGCGTAAGGTTGCCCGTGTACGTCTTACCAACTCAAAAGAGGTCAATGCATACATTCCTGGCGAGGGCCACAACCTCCAGGAGCACTCAATCGTGCTCGTAAGGGGCGGTCGTGTAAAGGACCTTCCGGGAGTGCGTTACCACATCCTTAGAGGAGCTTTGGATACGGCAGGTGTAGACGGCAGGACACAGTCCCGTTCTCTCTACGGAGCCAAGAGGCCAAAGAAATCTAAGAAGTAATCTTTTAACCATTTCACCTTATTTTAATTTTTCACAACAATGAGAAAATCGAAGCCTAAGAAGAGGATTCTACTTCCTGATCCCAAGTTTCACGATGTGATGGTAACACGTTTCGTGAACAATCTTATGTTGCAGGGAAAGAAGAGTATCGCGTATTCTATTTTTTACGATGCCATTGACATGGTAGGCGAGAAGATGAAAGATTCTGACAAGGCTCCTCTTGATATATGGAGGAAGGCTCTTGAGAACATCACTCCTCAGGTTGAAGTGAAGAGCCGCAGGATCGGCGGAGCCAACTTCCAGGTGCCTACCGAGGTGCGTCCGGAAAGGAAGAT
>JADILX010000100.1 GCA_017695025.1 Candidatus Cryptobacteroides excrementavium | reverse complement strand
TCTTTATGATCTCGAATTCAACGCCAAGGTCTATAACTTCCCCGGCATGCGAGATGCCTTCCCCGAAGACTATGTCAAATTCTGCCTTCTTGAAAGGAGGTGCAAGTTTGTTCTTTACAATCTTGACCCGTGTCCTGTTGCCGAGGGCCTCGTCTCCGTCCTTGATCTGTGTAGTGCGGCGTACGTCCACCCTGACTGACGCATAGAACTTGAGCGCATTGCCTCCTGTGGTGGTCTCGGGATTCCCGAACATCACGCCTATCTTGTCCCTGAGCTGGTTGATGAATATGCAGCAGGTGTTTGTCTTGCTGATGTTTGCCGTGAGTTTCCTGAGTGCCTGGCTCATGAGCCTTGCCTGGAGTCCCATCTTGGCATCGCCCATTTCTCCCTCAATCTCGGCTTTTGGAGTAAGTGCAGCCACAGAGTCTATCACTATGATGTCGATTGCCCCGGACCTGATGAGGTTTTCAGCGATTTCAAGTGCCTGTTCCCCATTGTCAGGCTGTGATATAAGCAGAGAATCCAGATCCACGCCAAGGTTCTTGGCATATGTCCTGTCGAATGCATGTTCGGCATCTATTATGGCCCCGATACCCCCGAGTTTCTGCGCCTCTGCAATGGCATGTATTGCGAGAGTGGTCTTTCCGCTTGACTCCGGCCCGTAGATCTCGATGACCCTTCCTCTTGGGTATCCGCCTATGCCTAATGCATGGTCAAGAGCAATCGAACCGCTCGGAATCACAGAAACATCCCCTTCCGGCTGATCTCCAAGCGTCATGATCGCGCCCTTTCCATAGTCCTTTTCAATCTTGTCGATCGTCGCCTGCAATGCCTTGAGTTTCGCGGCATTTACATCTGTCCCTTCTTTTTCTGTCTCTTTAGCCATAAAATGTAATGTTTTGTTGTTGAACTATATGGCTGTCATTGTGCATGCCCTGTCATGACGGTTCTGTGCATGGCGGCATGCGGCATTGACGGCCGGAGACAAAGTTATGAAAAAACCTGATTTCTCTTACCATTATTTTTGTTTAATTTTGCAGATGGCGGAACGGCTGTTACCGGAACTTCCGTATCCTGCCCGGATGCTTTAAAGTGTATGACAGATGAAGACAAGACTGTTGGGGATGACCCCGGAAGAACTCAGGACGGCTGCTGAAGCGGCAGGCCTTCCTCGATATGCGGCCGGGCAGATGGCCAGATGGCTCTATGTCAGAAAGGCAAGGGATATCGATGCCATGACTGACATTTCCCGGGAAGGGCGCCTGAGGCTTTCCGGGATGTATGAAGCCGGCGTGTCAGGCTATTCTGACGTGCAGGTGTCTTCTGACGGGACAAAAAAGTATCTTTTCCCTGTGCATGGTCTGCTGGGCAGGGACGTATCCCGGGGTGCAGACGGCAGGAACGCTCCGGTCGCACGCACTGAAGCAGGGGCTGTCGAAGCGGTGATGATACCTGACCGGGACAGGGCTACATTATGCGTCTCTTCGCAGTCGGGCTGCCGTATGGGATGCCATTTCTGTATGACCGGAAGACAGGGCTTCCACGGACATCTCTCAGCAGCAGACATCCTGTCCCAGTTTATAGCAGTAGATGAGTCGGACTCGCTTACAAATGCCGTATTCATGGGAATGGGGGAGCCGCTTGACAATTATGACAATGTCAAGCGTGCCATCGATGTACTTACTGCCGACTGGGGATTCGGCTGGAGCCCAAAGCGTATCACGTTGTCCACAATAGGCGTGATTCCGGTCCTGAAAAAATATCTGGACGAGTGCAGGTGCCATCTTGCAGTAAGTCTCCACAATCCTTTCAGTGACGAGCGCCTGTCCATGATGCCGGTAGAGAAGGCCTGGCCGATAAGGGATGTCGTGGGCCTGATAAGAAGGTATGATTTCTCGGGACAGCGCAGGGTGAGTTTCGAGTACACAATGTTTTCAGGTTTCAATGACTCCAAGCGTCATGCCGATGCGCTTGTCCGGCTTCTTGCCGGTCTTGAATGCAGGGTCAATCTCATCAGGTTCCACAGGATACCGGATTTCCCGTATGTGCCTTCTCCGGATGCGGTGATGGAGAATTTCAGGGACAGGCTCAGCCGGGCGGGGATAACTGCTACAATCAGGGCTTCCCGTGGAGAAGACATCATGGCTGCCTGCGGTATGCTTGCCGGCAGGCATAAGGACACATCCAGATGAGACGCGTATCTTTCATATCATGTCTGTTTTTGATGGCATTTGCCGTGGCAGTGTCATCCGCCAGGGATATGTCTGCTGCCATAGGACAGACAGGTGCCATACCGGAGAGTTCTCTGGTGACGGCAGATGATTCCGCGGCAATGGTGCAGATACAGGCAAGGATGGCGGAAATAAGGAAGGAGCGTCCTACGGTGGCCCTTGTCTTGAGCGGAGGCGGGGCAAAAGGGGCAGCCCATATAGGCGTCATCCGATATCTCGAATCGATTGGAATGCCTGTCGACATGGTCGTAGGCACGAGTATGGGAGGCCTTGTCGGAGGCCTGTATGCCCTCGGGTACAATGTCGGGGAACTGGATTCTCTGGTGCGGAACATGGACTGGTCATATGCATTGAGCGACAAGGTTCCACGGGAGTATGTCTCGTATGCGGAGACAAAATACAGGGAAAAATACCTGCTTTCATTCCCGTTTTACTACAGGAAAGATGATTTCATTTCCAGGAAAGCCGAGGAACTGCGTTTCTCTGACACACGCAGGCATGAGAAGTTCAGTCTCGGGGCAGATGCCTCAAAGGGAGCGACCGACCTGATAAAGGAGAATCTGCTCGGCAGCCTGCCTTCGGGCTATATATACGGACAGAATGTCAGCAATATTTTCAGCAGCCTTTCTGTAGGATATCAGGACTCGCTGTGTTTCAATGACCTGCCCATCCCGTTTGCCTGTGTGGCTACTGATCTTGTTTCCGGGACAGCCAAGATATGGCATAACGGCAAGATAAATGTCGCACTGCGCTCTACAATGTCTATCCCGGGTGTATTCGCCCCGGTGAAAGTGGACGGTATGGTGCTCGTGGACGGGGGGATGAGGGACAATTATCCTGCTGGCCTCGCAAGGGAGATGGGGGCTGATATAGTCATAGGAGTGGACCTGTCTGACGGCAGGAAACAATATGACCAGATCAACAATATCGGGGACATTATCAGTGCCGGAATCGACATGCTCGGAAGGTCCATGTATGAAAAGAACATGTCCATACCTGACGTAAGCATAAAGCCGGATCTGAAGGGGTACAATATGATGAGTTTTGATACAAGGAGTATCGCCATCATAATCCAGAAAGGCTATGAGGCTGCCTATGCCAAAGAAGCCGCCCTTCTCAAGATAAAGGCTATGACCGGTGACGGCACCCAAGTATTGAATGCCCCGCCTGCGATAGACATCAATACTGATCCGGTGGCTATAAGCAGCGTGGATATCCGAGGCGTTACAGGCAAGGAAAAGGCGATACTGATGCGTAAAATCAATATCTCACCTGGAGATATGGTGTGCAGGAAAGATATAGAGAACATTGTTGCCGGGATTTTCGGGTCGCAGGCCTATGACTATGTAACTTATGAACTGACAGGAAAAGAATCCCCTTTCGGCCTTGTCATCACATGCCAGCCTGGTCCTGTGCATCAGTTCGGGGTAGGGGTACGGCTTGATTCAGAGGAGATAGTGTCTGTATTGCTGAACATAGGGCTTAATGCCCACCGTCTTCAGGGGTCGAGGTTCGACTTTACCGGCAAGATAAGCGTGAATCCTTATTTCCGTTTCCATTATTCATACGATTCCCCGAAATCCCCGACAATCAATGCCGTTGCGGCAGTGAAATATTCTGACATGAATATTCTGGATCTCGGTGCCGGACGGTTCAATATGAGTTATCTCAATGTGTGGGAGGAGTTCTATCTCTCCAATCTGAAATGGTCTATGTTTGACATGCGGGCAGGTGTGAGAAACAGTTATTTCAATGTCCGTTCCCTCCTTTCGTCAGAATATATAGTCGGAGACTATGACCTGAGGCAACTCAACAATGACTATCTTTCATTGTTCTATGAGATTCAGGCAGATACGTTTGATGACGGATATTTCCCCAAGAAAGGTTTAAGGCTCGGTGCCAAATACGGATGGGTGTTCGGGGCGTTTCCGGCCGAGACAGGCAATTTCCATACTATACAGGCCTATGGAAAATTCATAGTGCCTGCCGGCAATGTGTTTTCATTCATACCGTCTTTCAACTGCCGTTTCCTGCTCGGGAAGGACATCCCTCTGCCCTATATGAATTGTATCGGGGGAAGTATTCCAGGACGTTATCTGGAGCAGCAGATGCCGTTTGCCGGTATAAACAATGTGGCAGGGATGAGAAATATCCTTACAATGGTGCGTGCTGATTTCCGTTTCAATGTGGCAAAGAACCATTATGTAAGCGGGATTGTCAATTATGCCAGAGACTGCGATTCGTTCCCCGGATATCTGGAAGGCTCGGGTACATTCGGCGCGGCGCTTGAGTATTCCTATGATGCCATATTTGGTCCGGTGTCTGCCAATCTGCACTGGTCAAGCATGTTCCATAAGGTGGGCTTTTATGTGAGTATAGGCTATGATTTCTGAGCATGAACTGCAGACGGCCCCTGCAGGGGGCGGGGAAAATTACCTGTCCCGGATTCTGGACAGGATGAGACGCCTGTGCAGCAGAAGGGAATATTGCAGCAGGGAAATATATGGAAAGGCAGTGTCTGCCCTGAAGAAAGGATTGCCGCAGGCTTCCGATGCAGATCTGGATAAGATGGCGTCCGGACTGCTGGCCTCCCTTGTCTCTGACAGGTATGTGGATGACAGGAGATATGCTGCAGCCTTTGCCCGGGACAAGTCCTCGTTGTCCGGATGGGGGAGAATGAAGATATGCAAGGCCCTGTCGCTGAAAGGGATTCATGAAGATATCATATCGGATGCCGTCTCCACAATAGACACTTCGTCTGCATCACTGCGCATGGAGAAAGTCCTTGAGGTGAAATACCGCAGTCTATGCAAAGCCGGTCATCGCGGTGACCGCTCCGTCCAGAAGTCCGGGACGGAGGCAATGGAGATAAAGATGAAAATGCTCAGGTATGCAGCCGGTCGCGGGTATCGGTACGAAGAAGCCGCCCCTGTGATAGAGCGGCTTATTTCCGGGTCGTGATTTCCTGTGGTCAGAGCGATGCAAGGGCCGTGCCGACATTGGACTCTATCCTTGCGAGAATCGAATTCCTGTCTGAACCGGACTGTTCCGGCATCTTTTCAAACTTTTCGCCTGTGATGTGCTCGTAGAGTTCAATATATCTGTCCGTAATGCTTGCTACAATCTCAGGAGTCATTTCTGGCACTTTCTGTCCAGTCTGCCCCTGAAAACCGTTTGCCATGAGCCATTCACGTACAAACTCCTTGGAAAGTTGTTTCTGCTTCTCTCCTTTTGCCAGCCTCTCTTCATACCCGTCGGCATAGAAGTATCTTGATGAATCCGGTGTGTGGATTTCGTCCATAAGATATATCTTCCCGTCCTTTTTCCCGAATTCGTATTTCGTATCGACAAGGATGAGTCCTCTTTGAGCCGCTATTTCAGTCCCTCTCTTGTAGATGGCCCTGGTATATGCTTCGATTTTTTCATAGTCCTCCCTGCTGACAATACCTCCGGCAATAATCTGTTCCTTCGATATGTCTTCGTCATGCCCTGCTGCGGCCTTGGAGGTCGGGGTGATGATTGGTTCCGGGAATTTCTGGTTTTCTACCATTCCGTCCGGCATTTCTACTCCGCATATAATACGTTTGCCGGCCTTGTATTCTCTCCATGCATGGCCTGAAAGATATCCCCTTATGACCATTTCCACCTTGAACGGCTCGCATCGGTGTCCGATTGTGACCATCGGGTCTGGAGTGGCGATTTTCCAGTTGGGAAGAATGTCTGAGGTGGCATCGAGAAATTTTGATGCTATCTGGTTGAGGATTTGTCCTTTGTATGGAATGCCCTCAGGCAGGATGACATCAAAGGCGGAAATCCTGTCGGATACCACCATCACAAGATATTTCCCGTCGATGTCATATACATCGCGTACTTTCCCGGTGTATTTGCTCACCTGTCCCGGAAAATGAAAATCAGTCTTGACAATTGCTTCCATCGTTGATTCAAGTTATGTTCCTTTGGCTGTTGCTTACCGTACCTGCTGTCCTTCCGGACGGCGTCGCAAAAATACATAATTTGCTCCACTGATTTGCAGTGCATGGTAAAAATTTTTCAGAAATCCCTGCATATCGCAAGTCCCCGGTCAATGGCTGCACTGATTTTCTTCTCTATTTCTTCCTGTGAACTGTAATCCATGTTCTCTGCTGAGACGACTTCAAGTGAGCCGAGTCCCCATAGTTTCCCTAGAGCCTTGAGGTACGGGGTGGCCTGTTCAAGTGCATCTCCTGTATGTATGTCCATACCGCGTGTCGTGATGTACAGGACTTTCTCACATCGGCAAAGCCCATAGCATTCATGGTCGTTGCTGTCGAATGTGATGTGGAAAAGGGACATGTTCTCAAAGAATACTTTCAGTGCTGCCGGAAAACTCATGTCCCAGAAAGGGGCTGCAATCACTATCCTGTCTGCATCTGCGAGCCGTCTCGCCATGCCGGCATATTCCTCTGGCACTATCCCGTTGTCCCTGTCCTGCAGTATCCTGCCGTTGACAGCGGGGAAATCCGCACCGTCAAGTCTGACTGTCTCGATTTCATACCGCTTCCCGAGTTCCTCTATCAGTGCTGAGGCTATCCTTCTCGTGCGTGAGCCTTCCCTCATGGTGGCATCAATGTAAAATATCTTTTCCATGTCGGATTTCCTGTTGTTTATATGTCCGCTTTTTTGTCATATGGAATGAGCAGCCTGTATCTTATGCTTCCGAAATTTTCAATGAACAGCGTGTCCCATTGAGGCGCCCCTTCCTGCATATCTGCCTGTATGTCTGCCTGCATATCTGCCTGTATGTCTGCCTGCATGTCTGCCTGTATGTCTGCCTGCATGTCTGCCTGCACGTCTGCCTGCATGTCTGCCGGCACGTCAGGGCCTGTCATGTGTCTTTTTTCATGAATCCGCGAGAGCGGTCTCCTGTGCCAGTCTTCCGTGCTGACAGCATACATTACAGGGCTTTTCATCCCTTCAGCGCGGAACCCTGTTTCCCGGTAGGCTCTTCCGTCCGACCATTCAAGGTCTGCATAGGTCATTATGTCCCATCCTCCGAAGTCAGGGCGCAGCCTGTCGTCTGCATTGGCCTGCATCGCGTCCTCTGATATGAAGTGCCGGATAATTTTCCCCATTCCGCCTACTGCTCTGATATCCGGGACAGATGCATACCTGATCCATTGGAACGACCTGTACACCTTCCCGTTTCTTGGCATCAGCCTGCCGTTGGAGAATGTCGCTGCTGCCACCATTGTGCCTGCATCCGCTCCTCCCTGTGCCTTTTTCAGGAAAAGTCCGTATCTGTAGCGGCTGACAGCACTTCCATAACTGTGACAGGCATCCATGAATTTCTCCGCTACGTCTTTCCTGATTCTCCTTACCTCGCAATTGCGGGCATAGATGTGGCGGAATCTGCCCAGATGCGCGAGGAGTCTTTTCCGGAAGATCTCCCCGTCCTTTATCCATCTGTCCTGGGCAATCACGAGAGGCCTTTTCTCCATATGTCCGATAAGCCTCTCCGCTGCTTTTCTGCATTCTGTAGCAGCGGCCGGATCTGTTGCATCTATTGTCAAAGGCAGGATGTCGGCCCCATGTGATGTGCGGAGCAGCGGCATCCCGTCAATTATGGTCACTTCGTGCTCTATGCCGTTGTCAGAAAGAAACCGGGAAATCTCCCCGGCAATATTTCCGCAGGACATGCAGGGGGTGCCCATTATGCATTGTCTCCGAAATTGAGGGAACTGTTGTTTGCTGAGAACCAGTTTTTCCTCATGCCTGTCGCAATAAGTGCGATGCCACCGAAGATAATAAGGGCAATGACTATTATTACGACCTGAAGTACTTTTGTGGATGTAATGATAAGAGGAACAGCCATTTCCTGCAGGCTTATGAAAATATTGTGCAGAGTGAACGGTGTCCCTGCCGCATCGAATTCGGCGAGCGTGCCGTCTATGTCATCAATGAAATTCCCCAGATATTTTGAGAACACTTTTGTGCCTGTGGCATCGAGTATCATGCTTATCCGGGGGTCTGCAGATACCGAGTCGTTGATCATCTGTCCGTTTTCCAGAAATGCCTCCAGGCTTTCCTTGTCGAGTACCGTGTCTGTGTATCCTGGACTGATTTCATTTATCTGTGTCTCGACTGTCTCTATCGTCTTGCCGATGAGTCTTGCCGATGTCCTCGGAATGGCTCCGGCTATGATAAATACAATCAGCAGGATGACTCCTGCTGCGATTGTCGCACCGAAAAGCAGGTTTTTGCTGCCTGATGGTGCGAGCGGTGCGGCAAGATATTTCAGGATGAGATAAGGTACTGCTATAAGGATGGCAGTAAAAAGTATTACTGAAAATATGCTCATAATTTTTTCCCTCCGACATATATTGTTGTCTTTGCCGGTCTGCATCCGGCTTTCAGCCTGTCCATGAACGGCTCTCTCAGCCTGAGCAGTGAAGCGTATTCCTCTTTCTTCCCGAGGTCTTCAAGGACGACTTTCACCAGCAGCCTTCCGCATGGTGCCTGCATGTACTCGGAGAATGAGTCCGGACGTATCCCGGCTGCATTCCTTTCCATCAGTATACGGTATTTCCTTTTCTTGTCTTTCCATGAGCGGAGTATGCCGATGCCGTTTTTTTCGCATATCAGCAGCCCGATGACCTGTGCTGCAAGAAACCATGGACTGATTTTATACAATGGAATCAATACGATGCCTATCCCCATGAAAATCAGGAGAAAGGCATACGTATTGAGATAGATGAATCTCGATGTTGTTGAGATTGTGTTTTCTGTCATTATTGAGCGGCGGAGATAGCCTTATAGAAGGCGTCCACTACTTTCTGTGCTCCGGCTTCATCGACATCCTTGAGAAGTACGCTTGTGCGCTGTGTGAAGGCGTCATAGTAGAGGTTGTATGACTGGCAGAAGCATCCGCAGCATGTTCCTTCCTTGATGTAGCCGACTTCCTTTACGCTGCTCGGAAGCAGGTATTTGACGTTTTTGCCGGTGTTGAGCACCCAAAGTGCCTTGAACTGGATGATTTCAACGACACGCTTGTCGGTAATGACAACGTATCCCTGCCTCTTGTTCCCGAGAAGGAGATTAAGGAATTTGACGACTGCGCCTATGAGCTGTGCAATCGGATTGGAACTTGCGGCCCAGAGTTCGGCTTCGAGTTCAACAACAAGATGTTCGTCTTCGCCTAGAATCAGGCCTGATTTTAAGTTTGCCATAATTGATTTGGGTTAAATTAGTAAGTTAATGTATTTCCCCTTTCGGGTATGGTTTTTCGGGTTATCGGCTATCCTGCCGGCATTTCTACAAAGATAAGAAATGTATATGATAAATCCATGTCATTCCGTAAATTGTTGCAATAACATATAAGAAATTTTGTCATGAGGCACGTTTTGGCGCGTACTTTGTCATATATGTGTCCGGATTTTTTAAATTCAAATGATATGAAACGACTGATTTTGATGCTGGCC
>JADILX010000099.1 GCA_017695025.1 Candidatus Cryptobacteroides excrementavium | reverse complement strand
TCTGCCTAAAAGACCTCTTTGCAAAACCTAACTGCAATATTGTCAATGAACTGGATGGTTCTACCGAACCTACTTTGTTTTAATTGTTAAACTTTTTAATAACTAGTCCGGAATTTTACCGGACAAGAGTGTATGAATATGAGAAAAATATTTTCATTGATACTGACTGCGGCATCTGCGATTGTCATGTTCTATGGGTGGTGATAATGCAGAATACAAGGTTATCCGTAACAGTGTGTATCTGTCAGATGCCGATGGTATTACAAAATCACGTACACTTACGGTTGAAGGTGAGTTGGATATTCCGATCACGGTAAGGCTGGCTCAGAAAGTTGATTCAGATGTAACTGTATCGCTGGTTTTCAGTCAAGAAGATCTTGACATATATAATTCTGCAAATAGTACTGAATACCAGTGCATGGAAGATCTTCCATCCGATGTGACAGTGACTATTCCGGCAGGATCAATAACTGCTAACTATACGCTTCATGTTGGCGATTATGCCGCTTCAGGCGTTACATATGCTATTCCGGTAAGACTTGATAATGTAAATAACGGAGATGTTATGGTGTCTTCTGGTCAGGGAAAGTTTGTTTATGTGCTGTCTAAACCGCTTATCGTTTCTGTCCCGGTAATGAAAGGAGTCGGCTCTGAAGGCACAGGAGTTATTGCCGGTGGAGAATGGGGCTTTGAAGTAAATGCATGGACATTTGAGGCATGGATCAGAATGTCCGGCTATAATACAAATAACCAGTCTTTCTTCAGGTCAGGTACTACCAACCCGGGCAATATTTTCATGCGGTTTGGAGATTCAAACAGGCCTTTCAACTATCTGCAGGTAAAACTTTATGGAGGAGAGGTCAAGACTGAGGCAAACCTTGAAGCCGGAAAGTGGTATCATTGGGCAATGGTTTATGACGGAACTACATTTACTATATACCGTAACGGTGAAAAAGATGTAGAATTCCAGCCTACACGTCCTGCAAAAATGGTTATGGAATATGCCCGCATGATGGATACAGGTTCTATGTTCCGTGATGAATGTTCTATCAGTCAGGCCCGCTTCTGGAAAGTGGCACGTACACAGACAGAAATTCAGGCGAACATGTATTATGAAGTTAATCCAGACAATTCCGGGCTCATTGCTTACTGGCCGATGGATGATAAAAACGGTAATATATTCAGGGATATTTCCGGAAACGGTCGTGATATGACAGCTGCATACGGTGTTATCCAGCGTTGGGAAGACGGTATCCGTTTCGACGGGAAATAGCAGTGTTCTATAGTCATAGCAATATTGTGCTATGAGTTAATGGGAGGGGATGACTCAGAAGTGCAAGTCATCCCCTTTCTTATTGTTCCGTGAGGTTCAACCTCAGTCCTTCATTCGAATATTCGATTCTCAAAGAGATATAAAAACTTTTTAGTCTCTTTTTGAATTTGTATCTGTCCTGTGAAAATTTCTGCTAAGTCTATAAAAGGCAGATAGCCGTCATTGTCGGGTAATTCCTTGTCGTGACGCTTATTAAGGCATCGTTGATGATACCCTTAATGGATGTTATTGTATGATATTGTCAGCAGGAGAATAAGTTTTTGAATGTGCCGGGGATGCCGGTGTCGAATCTCATGACCTTTCCGGTCCACGGGTGCCGGAAGGCTATGCTTCTTGCATGGAGGGCAAGCCGGCCGAGCGGGTTGTTCCTTGCCCCGTATTTCTTGTCTCCTGTGACAGGGCATCCCATTTCTGCCGCGTGCACCCGTATCTGGTTTTTCCTGCCGGTCTCCAGTTCGAATTCTGCCAAGGAGTAGTGTTGCCGGATACGCTCGTCATGGCTGCTCTCCGTGTCTTCCGTGCTGCTTTCCTGCAAGGCGGGCAGCAGGTGCCTGTATCTTGTCACGGCTTTTTTCCCGCCGTTGTCCACCGGGGATGAGGACATCTTGAGGGACTTGGGGTTTTCTTTCAGCCATGATGTGTGTACGCCTTCAGGCTCCGGCAGCCGGCCTTCGAGGATGGCTACATATTTTCTTTCAAGTATGTTGCTGTTCCAGTCTTCCTGGAACATCTCCTGTGTCTTCTGGTCTTTGGCAAAGATGACAAGCCCGGATGTGTCCCTGTCCAGCCTGTGTACGATGAAGATTCTTGGTTCCTGGCTCTTTCTGCCTCCTTTCCTGCCTGCGCTCCTTTTCACATAGTCTGTCAGGATGGAGTATGCTGTGGCTTCTCCCTCTTTGCCTGTGGACATGGTGAGTACGGCGTGCCGTTTCTCCGCGACAATGATATGGTCGTCCTCGTATACTATCTTCACTCTGGTGTCTATCTCTCCTGAGTGTTTCTTGAGTTTCTTCCCGTAGCGGAGGATGAGGAGCCTGTCCCCTTTTTTGAGGGGGTGGTCGTAGGCTGTGACAAGCCTGTCGTTCACCACAATCTGGCCTTTTGTCAGGTAGGCCTTGACTGCCGTCCTGCTTTCGCCGCTGCAGATTTCGTGTAGATAGTCCATGAGCATGCTGTCATGTGTCACTGTATATTTCCTGCCTTCCTGTGCGGCAAAACTGTTGTTGTGGCCATATCCTGCCATTTCTTCCTGTGTTTATGGTTCAGGCTGCAAAAGTACGAATTAACTCTAAATTAACAGGAATTTATTTTTGAAACTGTCGTATGAAAGCAGATAATTTCTAAATTTGCGGACTATGGCAAAAGGTTATTCAGAGACTGACGCATTGTGCAGGGGGATTGTTGCCGATGTCCGCAGCAAAAAGTTCAAGCCCGTATATCTTCTTATGGGCGAGGAGCCTTTCTATCCGGACATGGTGTGCGATGCCATCATCGAAAATGCCCTTGAAGAGGAGGAGAGGGATTTCAACCAGACTATTTGCTATGGGGCTGATGTCACGGCTGAGGCTGTGGTCACGGCGGCGAGACGCTATCCCATGTTTGCCGAAAGGCAACTTGTGGTGGTGAAGGAAGCACAGGCCATGAAGTCTCTTGAGGACCTGGCGGTCTATTGCACGAGACCTCTGGACTCAACTGTGCTTGTCATCTGCATGCACGGTGCATCGGCAGACAAAAGGAAGGCTCTCTATAAGTCTGTGTCCAGAATCGGTGTGGTGGTGGAGTCGTCCCCTGTTAGGGACTATGAGATTGCCCGCTGGATTTCATCGTATTACAGCAGCCTCGGCCTCAGGATTGCCCCTGATGCGGCCGCCCTTCTGGGCGAGTATGCCGGTACTGACCTCGGCAAGATAGCCGTCGAGACTGAAAAACTCAGGAAGAATCTGCCTGAGGGTACAGTGGATATCACTTCTGCGGATATTGAGAAGAATGTGGGGATAAGCCGCCAGTTCAGCATATTCGAACTTACCCGTGAACTGTCCGTGAAGAATGCACCCAAGGCTCTGACAATAGCGGCATATCTTGGCGCCTCTCCGAAGTTTGCGCTGCCTATGGCTGTAAGCGCATTGTTCACCCATTTTTACCGGGTGCTGAAATATGAGGCCCTGCTCCAGACTGATCCTCACCCTTCCACCGATGCCAAAGCGAAGGTGTTGGGTGTGAGCCCGTATTTTTTCAGGGAATATGATGCGGCCGTGGCCAACTATCCTCTGAAGAAATGCATGTCCGTGATATCCCTCCTGCGGGACTACGACTATAAGGGCAAGGGCGGGGATGCCGGCGAGGCGACCGCCGATCAGTTGCTGATGGAACTTGTATCGAGAATTCTTGATTGAAAATATATAAAAACACTTGACAATTATGGGAATCATCCAATGTAAAGACGTGTGCAAGAGTTTTGGGGAAAAGGTGGCTCTTGACCATGTCTCCCTTGACTTCCCGGAGGGGAAGATTTTCGGTCTGCTTGGCCCGAACGGTGCCGGCAAGACCACACTGATACGCATCATCAACAGGATTACCATCCCCAATGAAGGTACTGTCCTGTTTGACGGGCATCCAATCACCCAGAGCGACGTAGAGCGTATCGGCTATCTCCCGGAGGAGCGCGGGCTTTACAGGAAGATGAAGGTGGGGGACCAGGCGATGTATCTGGCCCAGCTGAAAGGCATGAGCGCCAGGGATGCGGCAGATGAACTGAAGAAATGGTTTGTGAAATTCGATATCCAGAACTGGTGGGGCAAGAAGGTGGAGGAACTTTCCAAGGGTATGGCACAGAAGGTCCAGTTCATCACGACTGTTGTGCATAAGCCGTCCCTGCTCATACTCGATGAGCCGTTTTCAGGTTTCGACCCGGTCAATGCCCAGCTTATCCGTGAGGAGATACTGAACCTTAAGGCACAGGGGGCGACCATAGTGCTTTCTACCCACAATATGGAGTCTGTAGAGGAACTCTGTGACGACATCGCCCTGATAAACAAATCCAGGCTGGTCATCACGGGAGGTGTCAATGAGATAAGGCACAAATACGGCAACAACAATGTGGAACTCGTCTATACCGGCAGATCCCCGATAGCGCCTGAGCCAGGGGTCTACAGGGTATTGTCGGATGCCGATGATGCAGGCAGGCATACAGCCGTGCTTTCAATTGATGGCGGCTCGGACACGTCTGCGGTATTGAAGTCTGTACTGTCGCAGCCTGTGACGGTGAATTCATTCCGGGAACTTGTGCCGAGGATGAACGATATTTTCATAAAACTTGTAACTGAGGAGGAATAGTCTATGAATCTGCATATAATCAACGTAATAATAGGCCGTGAGTACATGACCCGTGTCAAGAAGAAATCTTTTCTTCTGACAACTTTCCTTGCCCCGATTTTCCTTGCGGCGATAATGATTCTCCCGTCGGTCATCATGTTCATGGCCGAGGACAAGGGGAAGCAGGTGGCTGTCGTGGACCAGTCAGGGATAGTGATGCCATATATGACGGATACCGAGGCCATCATCTATTCTGACTGCTCGTCTTCGGATGTGGACAGCCTCAAGTCAGAGTTCCAGTCTCTCGGACTGGATGCCCTGGTGGTCGTGTCTCCTCTTGACTCTACAGGGAAGTCAGTGTCTGTGTCGGCATTTTCATCCAAGCCGATAAGTGTGGACATGAAGGAGTCGATACGCTCCAATGTCAACAAGGCTGTGGAGGAATACAGGCTCTCCTCCTATAATATCGACGGCCTGAAGCAGATCATGGAAGATGTGCAGGCTGATATCCCTGTGTCGACATATACCCTTGAGGATGACGGCGATGCCAAGATCACTTCTTCCGAGGTGTATATGTTTGTATCCCTGATTTTTTCTCTCATCATCTATATGTTCATCGCCATGTTCTCCGGGATGGTCATGCAGAGTGTGATAGAGGAGAAGTCGAGCCGTGTGGTGGAGGTGCTCGTATCTTCCGTGAAGGCCACTGAACTCATGTTCGGCAAGATAATCGGTGTGGCCTGCGTGGCCCTGACGCAGTTTTTCCTCTGGGTGGTGCTTACTGCGGTGCTGGTGGCCGGTGCCGGAGCCATTATAGGCTTTGACTCGATAGCAGACAGCGCGACAGTGCAGACACAGCAGATGACACAGATGACTGAAGGCCTCGGGGTCGACCAGGAACTTATGGAGCAGTCCGGCATGACAGCGACAATGGAACTCCCGTCAGATGACAACGAGATGTCTGCAGTCATCCAGACCCTCATGGATATCGACTATCCGATGCTTCTCGTATCGTTCCTGATATATTTCGTCCTGGGTTACCTGCTTTATGCCTCCCTGTTTGCAGCCATCGGCTCTGCAGTGGAGAACGAGGCTGATACCCAGCAACTTCAGTTGCCGGTCACGATACCTCTTATCCTGGCATTCTTCATCGCTTTCTATGCTTTCAAGGCGCCTGACAGCCAGGTGGTCTTCTGGGGGTCTATGATTCCGTTCACATCTCCTATCGTCATGCTTGCCCGCATACCTTTCGGTGTGCCTGTATGGGAACTTGTGCTTTCTGTGGTGCTTCTGCTTGCAACATTTGCCGGGATAGCATATATGTCGGCCAAGATATACAAGATAGGCATCCTGATGTTCGGGAAGAAGACTACATTCAAGGATCTTTATAAGTGGCTTAAGCAGAAATAGTTTGAGATGGACAGATTTGCTTTGGTGCCTGTGAGGCTGTCGTGTGTCCTGCTGGCCGTATGCGGCATGCTTTTCTCGGGACATGTGCCTGCATCAGGCAGGGATGGCGGAAAGGGATTGCCTTTCAGTTATGTCTGGGAGAGGGTGCAGATGGACGGTTCCCGGACTGGGGTGGTGTGCCCGTCGGCCGGGGATGTGCCCGAGTCGCTCGGAAGGATGGACGGCAGGATCTATGTGTCTCCTTCGGGGCAGGTGTTCGGCCCCGGCATCGTGGCTGATGTGGCCGGAGTGGTGACCGATGCGCAGACAGTCATGGCTCCTGTCAAGAAGGTGGTGGGGTATTCTCCAGTGGCGATGAAGGCGGAATATCCGGAGAGTGCGCTGTCCAATCTTTTTGTCGACAGGGTAATGGATGCTGTCGGGGAGGTTTCCGGCAGGAAGGTGGATGTCGGGATTGTCAATTTCGGGGGAATACGTGTGGATATGCCGGAGGGCGATATCCTCGTGGATGACATCATGTCGATGTTCCCGTTCAAGAACACCATCGTATATGTGTCGTTGAAGGGAAGCCGTCTCAGGGAGATACTGGACGGTATGGCTGCCGATGTATTCCAGGTCATCGGGGGGATGCGTGTGGTGGCCTCAGGAGGGAAGGTCGTCTCTGTGGAAGTGGGCGGTGAACCTCTTGAGGATGACAGGCTTTATGGGCTTGCCACCATCTCTTTCCTTCTTCATGGCGGGGATGACTTGTATCTTGGTGAGGGTGTCGAGTCTGTATCGGAATACCCGGTGGATATCTATGATGTGATGATGGCATATATCAAGGCTGAAACGACCGCAGGAAGGGAGATAGTGTATCATACTGACGGAAGGGTAGTGATAAGATGAAAAGAGTAGTGACAATGCTTGCCGCAATGGTGTTCGCGGCAGGAATGTATGCGCAGCAGTTGACCATACTGCATACCAATGACACGCACAGCCATATCGACCCTGTCCGCTCCGGGGCCGAGGCCGGGCTGGGAGGGGTGATAGAGCGGGCTGCGTATGTGGACAGTGTCCGCAATGCTGACGGCAGGAGGAATGTACTGCTTGTCGATGCCGGGGACTTCAGCCAGGGGACATCATATTTTACGATGATGCATGGAGATGTCGAGGTGGATGTGATGAATGCGATGAAGTACGATATCGCATGCCTTGGCAACCATGAGTTTGACAACGGGCTTGAAGAACTCGCAAGACGGCTCGCTGACCTTGATTGCCCGGTGGTGTGTGCCAACTACGAGTTCAACAGCCCGGCACTGGGCCGGCTCGTGTCCCCGTGTGCAATCATCAGGCGTGCCGGCCTGAAAATAGGCTTTATCGGCCTGCTGACAGACCTGACCAGAGTGGTCGACCGTCCGATAGCGGACAGGATTACTTATCTCGACCCGATAGAAGTCACCAACAGATATGCGGCGTGGCTCAAGGAGAAGAAGCATTGCGACCTGGTCATCTGCCTTTCGCATCTCGGCTATGAAAAGGAGCCTTTTACGGACCGTGACCTTGTGGCGGCGACAAGAAATGTGGATATTGTCATCGGCGGGCATTCCCATACTTTTCTGGAGACAGAGAAGATACATGAGAATATCGACGGGGAGCCTGTGCTCATTGTGACTGACGGATGCTGGGGCCTGTATGTCGGCAATCTGAAGATTTCTTTGGACAACCGCTGAGGCTGCAGCCATGAAATTTAAAGCAGCATTCGGTGGGTCAGAGGATATTGAGCGACTGCTCCTTGATTTTTTCGAGTTCGTCTTTCATTTTTACCACCGTCTTCTGGATTTCCGTGTGGTTGGCCTTTGAGCCGGTGGTGTTGATCTCCCGCCCCATTTCCTGGGCGATGAAGCCGAGTTTTTTGCCCGGAAGAGGGTCGTTGTCTATTGTCTCCATGAAATAGCGGCAGTGCTGGCGGAGCCTTACTTTCTCTTCGTTGATGTCAAGTTTCTCGATGTAGTATATCATCTCCTGTTCGAGCCTGTCATTGTCAGGGACAAGCCCGAGTTCGTCAAATCTTGAGCGGATTCTTTCCTTTACTGTCACTATCCTCTCTGTTTCATATGTTTCGACTTCATCCACGTATGAAAGTATCTTTGCGACTTTTGATGTCACATCCCTGTACAGGACCTGTCCTTCGCGTGAGCGGAATTCATTTACCTGCCGGATGGCTTCCTCTATGCATCTTTCCACCACCTGCCAGTTGTCTTCATTGATGATGTCCTGCTTTTTCATGTCAAGGACGTCGGGGAACCTCAGGATGGATGCGAGGATGTCCATGGTATCTGGCTTTCCCTGTCCGGGAAATTCCTCTTCTATCCTGCCGCATATCGATGATATCTGCCTGAAATAGCCCAGGGCGAGGTCAGCATTGATCTCTCTGGCGGTCTCGGCTGCATTGGCCTCGAAGGTCATGAAAAAGTCTATTGTCCCTCTCTGGAGTTCTTTGGCAAGTGTCTGACGGACAGACATCTCCTTGTCTTTGGGAAGTAACTGTGTCTTTATGTTGACATCAGCGTTCTTGCTGTTCAGAGTCCTTATTTCCACGCATATCCTGCCTGTTTCAAGCAATGTCTCGGCTTTGCCGTATCCAGTCATTGATCTTATCATCGTAATTCTGTTTTTTGCGTCCGCAAATATAATCTTTTATGTAATAAAATGCCGGAAAATTTGGCGTTGCTTACGGATTTTTCATTAAATTTGAAGAAGTTTATATCTGAAACCACATATTTCATATGGAAGTCTGGCATATCTGGGTCATCGCGGCCCTTGTACTTGTAGTCGTAGAGATTTTCACTCAGGGATTTGCTGTTTTCTGTCTCGCGCTTGGCGCGGGGGCGGCGGCTGTTGCATCTGCGTGTTCTGCCGGGATAGAGGGGCAGTTGATATGGTTTTCAGTGGTGACTCTTGTCTCGTTTGTGGCAGTGCGTCCTCTTCTTCTCAAGGTGTTCAGGAAAGCGAGTCCGGGCCGGGCAAGCGGGGTGGATGCCCTCAGAGGCAGGGAGGCTGTCGTGACTGAGAGGATTGACGCTTCGGACAATACCGGCCGGGCGGCCGTAGACGGCGATGACTGGAAAGCGGTGTCTGTGGACGGCTCAGTGATAGAGAAAGGGACGAAGGTCACTGTCGTGGATGTCGACAGTGTGGTTCTGAAAGTAACAGTAGATAATATATAGAGAATATGGGAACATTGCTGATTGTAGGTCTGATTGCTCTCATTGCAATCATTTTTGCCCTTTCCGGACTCAAGATCATCCAGCAGGGCGAGACGAAAGTCATCGAAAGGCTCGGAAGATACCACAGTACTCTTTCTTCAGGTATCAATATCATATGGCCGATACTTGACAGGCCGAGGAAAATCTATGTCAGGTATGTCCGTGAGGGATTTGACGGTGACAACAGGGTAGTGGTGAGGATGTCGGACAGGATTGACCTCAGGGAGCAGGTCTATGATTTCCCGGAGCAGAGCGTCATCACCAAGGACAATGTGACTACGCGCATCAATGCCCTCCTGTATTTCCAGATTACTGATCCGTTTAAGGCTGTCTATGAGATTGACAACCTTCCGAATGCCATCGAGAAACTCACGCAGACGACTCTGAGAAATGTCATTGGTGAACTCGAACTTGACGAGACCCTCACGTCCCGCGATACTATCAACTCGAAGTTGCGTGCTGTCCTTGATGATGCCTCCAACAAGTGGGGTGTCAAGGTCAACCGGGTGGAACTGCAGGATATTACTCCTCCTACAAGTGTGCGCAATGCCATGGAGCAGCAGATGCAGGCCGAGCGTGAGAGGAGGGCCAAGATATTGAAGGCCGAGGGAGAGAAGACTTCCGCCATCCTCAAGTCGGAGGGTGAAAAGGAATCGCAGATCAACAGGGCTATGGCGGACAAGGAGTCCCAGATACTTGTGGCTGAGGGTGAGGCAAAGGCCAAGATACTTCAGGCGGAGGCTGAGGCAGAGGCTATCTCCAAGATTGCCGAGGCTATCAGGGGCTCAAGTTCTGATCCGGCTTCTTATATGCTGGCTGTAAAGTATATCGAGACTATGAAGGAGATGGTCAGCGGCAAGGACAACAAGACTGTCTACATGCCGTATGAGGCTTCTTCCATGCTGAGTTCTCTTGGCGGCATCAAAGACCTTTTTGACAAGAAATAGTGTCACTTCATGAGTCGGCGTGGTCTGGCTGTGCCAGAGCGTTTTGATGCCTGCCGTTTCATGCGTCAGCGGGTCTGGCTCTGTCAGAATTTTCCGATGTCTGAGGCTTCCCTTATGAAAAGTCTGGCGCACATCTCCGCATCATCTCCGGCGCGGTGGTGTGCGCCTTCCGGAATACCGAGCCGCCGGCAGAGGTATTCGAGTGAGTTGCATCCGAAAGAGTAGATGCGTCTTGCCGTCTGCATGGAACATTTCCATTGCAGGTCGGGAAGATGGATGTTGTATAGTCTGGCGGAACTGATGAGGCAACTTCTGTCAAATGCTGCATTGTGTGCTACGAGGGTGTCGAACTCGTCAAGCCAGGTGCGCTCGATTTCTTCCCATACCTGTACGAAACCGGGTGCGTTTTCGGTGTCTTCTGGCCTGATGCCGTGTATCTGGATGTTTCTCCAGTGGTAGAAATTGTCTTCCGGCCTCACAAGCCATGATTTTGTCTCGGTCACTTTCCCGTCCCTGACCACACAGATGCCGGCCTCGCATACCGATGCCCTGCTGCCTGTGGCAGTCTCGAAATC
>JADILX010000098.1 GCA_017695025.1 Candidatus Cryptobacteroides excrementavium | reverse complement strand
GTATATCTCTTCTGCCTCGCTCTCGCGTGGCTCGGCCTGATGGACGGCACCATGGCGGAAGAGGCAGCGGCAGAAGGAAGTCTATGGTATCATGCCAACTCCGCTTTCCTGCAATCGGTACCTTATGCCTTCGGGGGCGTCTTGATATGGTTTGTAATAGCATATTTTTTCAATACTCTGATAATCAAGGCGTCCACGGGGGCAAAGTCACTGGAGAGAAAGGACGGCAAACGTGTCTACAACCTGGTCGAGAACCTCTGCATGAGCCAGGGCATGAAAATGCCGAAGATAAACATCATATATGATGACTCTCTAAACGCGTTCGCAAGCGGAATCAACGAACGTACATATACAGTGACTCTGTCGCAGGGAATAATTGAAAAGCTGGACGACGAGGAACTGCAGGCCGTCATTGCGCACGAACTGTCACACATACGCAACCACGATGTCAGACTGCTCATAGTTTCCATCGTGTTTGTCGGAGTGTTCTCGATGGTTGCACAGATAGCATTCAGATCTGCGCTTTCATCCGGCTACAGTTCCAGAAAAAGCGAAAACAAAGGCGGAATGATAATCGTGCTGCTGCTGGCGGCAGTCGTGGCCGCGATAGGCTATCTGCTGGCAACACTGATGAGATTCGCCATTTCGCGCAAAAGGGAATATCTGGCCGATGCCGGATCTGCCGAGATGACAAAGAATCCCCGGGCGCTCGCCTCAGCCCTGCGCAAGATTTCCGCAGACCCTGACATAGAGGCAGTGACACGCGAAGATGTAGCCCAGCTGTTCATACAGCACCCCGGTGAACAGTCTGCAGGGTTCATCGGAAAGCTCGGCGGACTGTTTGCCACACACCCTCCGATTGAAGAGCGTATAAGGATACTTGAACAATTCTGAAAATTTATTTGCAAAATATTTTCCTTGTGAAAAAGGGAAAGGACAAGAAGAAGACTGAAGATACGGATGCCTGACAAACCATTTATTCAATTAAACTGCTGATATCATGAAAAGATTGTTGCTTTATTTCATTGCACTGACGTGTGCGGTCTGCATCCTGTCCGGATGCAGGAAAGAAGAAAAAGACCGGAAGCCTGGCATCGAAGGTGTGTACTGGTGTCCTGAAGGGATGAAAGATTCAGAACTGCCGGAACTCATCATGCTCCACGATGGCATATTAGACAGCTACAAATACGTCACGAGCGAAGAACAGGCTGATAAAATCACACAGGGCACAGGCGTGACCGTGAAGAAAGGGTACATGCTCCGGTATCCCTATTATGACATGAAATATACTGTCACCTTAAACGAAGACGGCATATCCGGCACCATTACGGTCACAGACAAGTCATTTGGGGATGAAGAAGTTAACACCTATGTATTCAGTGAACTTACCTCAGACAGTGTGCTGATTGACTTTTCCGGTGGGCCTGTGATGTATTACAGTGCAGAAAAATGCGGCTTTACCGTTACCGGAACCGTAGATCTGGACTGGTAGTCTTGCCGTATGCGGCAATATTGACGGACATCCCGGATTCTTTCCGGACAAATATGAACCATTGTGAAAAGAACAGTTTCAGTCATCGCATTGCTGTCAGCGCTCCTGACGGCAAATGCCCAGGAAAAAGTGAAAGAGGTCGTTTCTGACGATTACGACCGCAGCGGACTCACGGTCATTGTCGTGAGCCGGGGAGACATGTATGATGAGAACTCCCTCGACTTTGTCAATACGCTCGTGATTGACAACAAGTTTGACGCGAACCCCATCGGCACCAGGAGCCTTTTCCTCAAGAAGGACAGGACACAGCCCCTGACTGCCGCCGAGGCGGATTCCCTGATAAGGAACTCGGGAGTTTCCAAAGAGATTCTCGGCTACATATACAACCGTAAGGAGGACGGCAGCATGGATGACGGGCTGATCCGGTACCGTGGCCACTATAATGCCGATGACCAGGATGTCATCAATGCCGCTGCGGCAAAAGTCGGGGAACAGCATCTTGCCTGGGGGGAAGGCCTTGTGAACTCAAGCTACATTCTGCTGCTTGATTTCTTCAACATCAGAAGGCCGGTTGATGAAAAGACAGGGGAAGTCTCCGACTCATATATCCTTGACGCCAATGCATTTGTCTACAAGATAGACTGCGGCAGCGACAAGCTGAATGAGTTCTATGTGACTTCCTGGGCATCAGCCACCGACACTCCGGAACGCAAGGCCGCGGCAAGGGAGGCTTTCGACAGTCTCCGTCTTGATGTGGTTCCTGTCGCTTCAGCCAGGGCATCTTCCACGAGTACATCAGGTCTCGCAGGCGGGTCTGATGCCTATGTTGATGTGCTTGCCGGTCTCCTCAGCAAGTCATTGGGTCAGGAAGAAGATAAGGAAGGGCAGGTGAAGGAGAAAACGTCAGCACCCGTACCGGAGGAAAATACTGTTGTAAAAGCGCAGAAGAATGCATTTGCCGATGCCATGTTCAAGCTCGAAAAGATGATTCCGGGATGGCAGGTCGGTGTCGCTGTCATCAGCGTAAAGCCTATAAAGGCCAAGGTCGGCAGGAAGGAGGGACTTTCCAACGGTTCCCGTTTCAGGGCATACTCCTACGAGGAGGACAGGGACGGCAATCTTTTGTCCAGAAAAAGGGGATATCTCCGCGCTGCCAAAGTTTCCGACAACAGGCAGTTCGCGACGGGCAGGACAGAGCCTTCAACATTCTATCAGATATCCGGCGTAAGGAACATTGAAGAGGGGTGGATTCTCAAGGAGAAAAAAGACCTCAAGGTGGGAGTTTCGGCCAATATGAGAATAGGCGGCCTTTCCGCCCTGTCGGTAAACGCCACACTGGACTATCTCATTCATTTTTCAAAGCTCGGTTCGGCATATGCCATTGTCAGTGCCGGACTTGACCCTCTTGTCTATACCCAGAATCAGGTTTTCAAGGACAAAGAGGACAATCCTGTCGCCATCAGCAACTTCAATCTGGCCGTCGGCGCCGGATACGGTTTCCGAGCGGGAAGATTCGTTGAGCTAATGCCTTATGTTGTGGTTGGCACCGACTACCTGAAACTTGACGGTGATATGGTCTTTGAGGATTTCACGGATGAGGAGAATAACAAGAATGCCGCGTTTTTCCTGGAGCCTGGTCTCAGGGCGTCATTCCAGGTGGCATACCCGTTCTCAATCTGCCTGAAAGGCGGATATGACCTGCTGCTCAACGACATTGATGCCCGCACGCATTACGGCTACATCAACAGGAGTTTAGACCCGCGCCTGAGGCACCGCAGCGGTGTATTCATCGAGGCTGGTTTCAGATACGCGTTTTAACAAGTGTTTCAGGATTGCTTAACATATTCAGGATTATGAAAAAGACAGTTGCTTATATTTTAGTGCTGCTTATGGCAGCCACGGCAGTCTCCGCCCAGAACAAGGAACGCAGAAAGTCTATCAAAAGCTGGGAGAACTACGAGATCACTACCGAGAAAGTCGGTACCGAAGGAACCAAATTCGTGAAGGTCTGGGGATTCGGGAAGACAGTGGACAAGGCCGTCATGGCCGCGAAACGGAATGCTGTCCATGCATGCCTTTTCAGGGGCCTCCCTGCCGGTCCTAATGCCAATGCGACTCCCGCCATCTGCAGGGATCCCAACACTTTCAGAAACAACGAGGCGTATTTCGAGGAATTCTTCGCACCCGGCGGAGCCTACTTGAGGTTTGTGAACATGACGACTGACGGCACCCCTGCCGGCCAGGACAGGCGTAAGATAAAAGGCGGATACAAGTGCGCCCTTTATATCCAGGTCATGTATGACAACCTTAAACGGCAGATGGAAGCAGACGGGATAGCCAAGAAGCTCAGCAGCGGCTTCTGACATGTCCGCGGGTTTTATTTATTAATGCAAGTTTGAATTTTATTTGGTATGAAACGATTTATTTCCATATTGATTGTTCTGTCGGCCTTTTCGGTACTGGCCTTCCCGCAGGCAAAAAAACCTGTAATCATGGTTGTTCCGAGTGACTCATGGTGTATCCGCAACGGCTTTGTGACAGAATTCCAGAATTTAGGACAGACCCAGCAGATTCCGGACTACGGCACAGCCTTCCGTCAGAATGACGAGATCCGGACGGTCATTTCGGCGATGTCCGAATTCATGGCTGCCAATGAATTCCCGCTGCAGTCGCTCGAAGCCGAGCTGAACAGGATCAACAACGAATCTGTGGAAATGTCCCTGATGCAGGGAAAATCAGGCAGTGTCATTGAAGAGTCTCCTGTCGAAGCGTTGAGAAGGACGGCCAAGGCGGATATCATACTTAACCTCGACTACAAGGTCACGATGGTAGGGCCTCGCAGACAGATCGAATTCAATCTGCAGGCAATAGACGCATACTCTTCCAAAATCATATCGGGCAATACCGGTACAAGTTCACCGGTGTCATCGGCGACTCCGATGACGACCATCCTTGAAGAGGCAGTCCTGAGTTTCAAGGATAATTTCCTGGCCGGACTGCAGCGCCATTTTGATGACCTCTTTGCAAACGGGCGTGAAATCTCGGTGACTCTCCTCAGGTATGACAGCTCCCCTGTCGATTTTGATTCCGAATTCGAATTCGAAGGCGACATGTACGAACTGGCGGAGCACATTGACCTCTGGTTCTCGAACAACACTGTGGAAGGACGCTACAGCCTGAACGACAAATCTGCCAACAGGATGCGGTTCAGTCAGGTCAGGATTCCGCTGTATGACACTGTAATGGGCAAAGAACGGGCTGCAGATGCACAGAGTTTCGGGAACAAGCTTGCCCGCATGCTGAGAAAAGAGCCCTACAATCTCGTCGTCGGCGTCACTCCGAAAGGACTGGGCGAGGTCTGGATAACAATCGGGGACAAATGAAAAATAGCCGGAAGCGGCTGAAACCGTTTCCGGCCGGAATAAACAGGATGTATATGAAAAGATTGTCCATATTGGCTGCCATAGTCCTTTGCAGCATCAGCTCGGCAGCACAGACACCGGAAAGCAGGATTGCGCTGACTCCGTATGTCGAATTCTCCCGGGAACGTATTCCGGAAGTCGCCTTGAGGTCCCTGGAACGCAAATTGGCAAGCATGGCTACAGCCAACGGCTTCGCATCGGTATCAGGTGAATTCATCATTACCGCCATGACAGATGTGCTGAACACATCTGTCACGGCGACGGCCCCTCCGAAATTTGTATCGGAAGTGGAAGTGGCCGTGTATGTCCTGAACAATCCGGAGCAACTGATAGTTGACCAGAAAGTATACAGTCTGAAAGGCCTCGGGACAAGCGAGCAGAGTGCGGTCATGAATGCGATCAATCAGTTGAATGTCAGAAGTACCGATACTAAGCGGTTTATGGAGAATGTCAGGACAAGGATGCTTGACTACTATGCGGCACGGCTCCCGGCAATCATCGCCAAGGCACAGTCACTTGCTGCCATGTCCAGGTATGAAGAGGCTCTGGCAGCATTGGCTGCGGTGCCTGAGAGTCTGGCTGAATATCCACAGGTGGCAGACCTGATGGTTGACATCTACACCGGATACATCGACCGCGAGGCCAAGGCTATCATTGCGGACGCAAAGACAAAAATAGCGCAGCATGATTATGCTGCTGCCTTCAGGGAGCTTGTGAAGGTCGATCCTAACAGCACCCTGTTTGCAGAGTCCGACGCCATGATATCCGAGATAAGCCCCAAAATAGAGACGGAAAGACAGGAGGAACTTGAGCGTGAGAAAGAATACTACGAGCAGCAGCGTGCCCAGGCCATGAAAGAGTACGAAGACAGCGTTGAACTGGAAAAGCAGAAGATTGCAGCCTCCAGGGAGATTGCATCCAAAGTCCTGTCTGCGGGGCTCAATGCCTCCGAAGGAAACAATGCCGGTACCGGCAATTCTGGAATCGGCTGGCTCTACGACAAAATATAAGTTCCTGACAAACATTCTGAAATCTGAAACATCATGAAACCTGTCATATACCTGCTGTTGCCTCTGGCAGCCTTATTTGCAGCATCTGTATCATTGTCCGCAAAGGACAGGCTCGTTGAGAAATCCGGAAGGACTCCGGACTGGATAATGTCTGCCGGAAAGGACCGTTTCTCCGTCTTTGCACAGGCGGACGACATGAATCTGGCCCGTGACAAATGTCTGGAAGACATAAAGCAGTACATTGTCAACTCGATAGCGGCCAATGTCGTTTCTGTCGAGCACAGTACGGTGGATTCCAGGAACTATGACGGTCTGGAGGAAATCTATACCACCTACAGTTCCGACCTCAGGACAGCTGCGGCAAAACTCCCGTTCCTGACGGGAATATCCCTGTCGAATGCCGAGGAAATCTACTGGGAGAAATACAGGCGCAGTTCGGACAAGAGCCATTATTACATGTATTATGTGCTGTATCCGTTTTCAAGGTTTGAGAGGGACAGGCTTATCAGGAAATTCCTCGATTACGACATGGAGAAGTACAACACCTTCCTCGCCGCTAAGGATATGTACGGCAGGATTTCGGACGTTTCACAGATTGATGCGGGGATAAGGCAGCTTGAGCCCCTGCTCCAGTACTTCTTCGACGGTGTCAGGAAAAAAGAGACGGAAACCCTCCTGGCAGCATACAGGAAGGCATATTCAAAGATATCCCTGGTTCCGGGCAGGCACGAACTTGGCCGGTTCACATACGGGCTCATGCTTGAAGGGAGGGATATAACCTGTTCGGTGATGCCTTCTTTACGGTCAGAGACAGCGGTGGCCTTAGTGGTGGCCCCATCGGACGCGGGCTATGAACTTACTTATGACTACAGTCTCTGCTATCCGTCCGAGGACAACTATGTGCTGATCACATACCGCTTCCCGGGCGTGGACCTGAAATACCGCTATGAGTTCGACGTCAGGGAGAAGGAGCAGAAGGCCATGCTGACCGGAGTCCTGGACATTCTGGCTTACCGGCGGGACAGCACTTGGAGAGCGGACGTGTCCGTCAATGTGCGTTCAAAGACTGACGGCGACTTCGGCATCGGCGACGTGAATTTCTCCCTGGGACCGTCCATGAGATTCAATTATGGGGATACCGCCCCATTCTCGGGAAGGTCGTCACAGATATTGAGATTTACTGTGGACCTGGAGGGGGCTGACGCATCTGTCCCTTCCAGGGGGATGGTGTCCGGTACGGCAGATGTGAAAACGGTGAAAGGGACGGAACGCATAACATTTACTCTTCCATACAGACTTGAATACAGGGAATTATAACCAATTTAAAGATCATAAGACATGAAAAGAGTTGTTTCATTTATCATCATGGCTGCAATGGCGGTCTCTCTCGTCTCATGCGGCAGTTCCAGAAAAGCTGTGGCGATTACTGAAGGCGAGAAGGAAGTCGACCTCATATTCAGCGGCAAGGAATACAGGACAGACAAGAAATATTTCAGGGACAACGGCTTCGGCGTGAGCAAGGACCTGGCCAACGCAAAGAAAATAGCTGTCCAGAACTCAAGGCAGTCCATCGCCGCCATGGTGCATGCCGCCGTAAAGCTGCTGGTGGACAACTATGCCGCTACCCAGAATGCCGATGCGACTTCTGTCATAGACGGGAACGACCTGCAGGAACTGGGACGGACCGTGGTTGACACACAGCTTTCCGGACTGGAGGTTGTCGAGGAGAAGGCATTCAGACAGCCGGACGGCACATACCGCTATCACGTGTGCATGCAGCTTGACAAGGACAACCTGAGCAAGGCCATGTCAAAGGCTCTTGACAAGGATGTCAACACCAGACTGAGGGCTGACAAGGACAAGTTCAGGGCATATTTCGACGAGATGATACGGCAGTAAAGGATGTGCTGTATAACGGGAATGTCTGTTTTCAGTTTACTTTGTGAGCGGCAATAATATGAATCCCTAAAAACCGAATATCATGAGAAAGTATCTGTTTTACATTTTTATGGCACTGGTATGTGCCGCATGCACGCTGGCAGGATGCAGGAAAAACGACGGAAACGAAAGCAAGGGCCCGAACGTCGAAGGGGTCTTCTGGTTTGAAGAAAAGGAATCTGACCCAGGTGTGATGACGGGACTCTATTTAAAAGATGGTAACATGTCATACTATGCCTACGCCAAGAGCGATGACGGGGCTGCCATATTGAGTGAGGTAACGCGCAAATTCGTCAAAAAGGGAAACATTGTACTAACTTTCCCCCTGGGTGCATATACGATCGTCAAAAATGAAGACGGCACATCCGGAACCATAAACTCCCCGTTAGGAAAAATAGAATACAGCGGACTCACCGAAAACAGCGTATTCTTTGTTTCGTACGACAGTGAAGGCAACGAACCTGTGAGGATGCAGCTCTACACGCTGGAATACCTGGGCTTCCCCGTGACCGGAATTGTGGAATAGGACGACAGCCGCAGCCCGGAAAACGGGCCGGCATGCCACGGCCCGGGATTCTCCCGGGCCCGTCGGCATGGAGAACCGATCCGTACATGCCGTCATCCGGAAAACCGGGAATCAGGGAATCAGCCGTAAATCATAACGCATAAAAACAAAAAAAAATGGGCCTGTTTATTAAAAAAAGTGTACTGACAGCAACCATATTGCTTGTTGCATGTTCGGTTGCGGAAGCGCAATTGGGTAAGAATCTCTTGGGCAAGGTTGTGCAGGACGCAAGCGAAAAAAAGGAATCAGTCTCAGCAGCGGGCGGTTCAAATGTTTCCGTTCCAAACGGAAAAGCTTACTACGTAAACATTGAAAAAGGCAGTGCAAGAGGTGCCGGGACAAAAGAAGCCCCGATGAAGGACATCCAGAAAGCGATTGACAGCGCAGCCGACGGGGATGTCATCCGCATTGCACAGGGCAACTATCTCGGTCCACTTGACCGGGGATGGATCCAGATAAAAGGCAAATACGTCAGCCTCGAGGGGGGATGGAACGATGACTTCACCGAACGCAA
>JADILX010000097.1 GCA_017695025.1 Candidatus Cryptobacteroides excrementavium | reverse complement strand
GGGTGACGGGATGCAGCTCACCGGATCTCTTTTTGCTGATATGTCGGCAATCTACGGCAATGAACTCTCCACTTTTCCGGACTATCCTGCAGAAATCAGGGCACCGCACGGTACACTTTCCGGAGTCTCCGGATTTCAGGTGCATATAGGAAGTGTACATGTCACTACTCCGGGAGACCTCTGCGACCTTCTCGTCGCTATGAACCCAGCAGCATTGAAGACCAATGCCAAATGGCTCAAACGTACGGCGATGGTGCTTATTGACGGCGATGCTTTCGATGATGAAGGCCTTGCGAGGGCAGGATTTTCAGGAGACCCGGTTTCAGAACTCAATATAGAGGACAGGACTATCATTGTTGCCCCTATCACTACTCTCACTGAGGAGAGCCTCAAGGACAGCGGCATGGACATGAAGTCCATACACAAATGCAAGAACATGTTCACCCTCGGGATGGCATGCTTCATATACAGCCGTCCGGTGGAGTACATATACACATATCTTGAAAAGAAGTTCGGGAAAAAGCATCCAGAGATGGTCGCGCCCAACAAGAAGGTCCTTTCCGACGGGTACAATTATGCTGCGAACATCCAGGCCATACCGGACACATATAATGTCGAGCCGGCGCATATGCCGAAAGGCCTGTACCGGAATATAACCGGCAACCAGGCTACGGCATGGGGGCTGCTGGCGGCTGC
This sequence comes from Candidatus Cryptobacteroides excrementavium, assembly GCA_017695025.1. Taxonomy (GTDB): domain Bacteria; phylum Bacteroidota; class Bacteroidia; order Bacteroidales; family UBA932; genus Cryptobacteroides; species Cryptobacteroides excrementavium. The sequence continues at coordinate 30,015 of JADILX010000097.1, read as the reverse complement.
TGAGAAGTCAGGCAGGCCGCTTTTCTGCGGTTCATATCCGATTACCCCTGCAACTGCCATTCTCGAGGAACTTGCCATACACAAGAGTCTCGGGGCGAAGACACTTCAGGCCGAAGATGAGATTGCCGGCATATGTACGGCCATAGGTGCTGCTTATGCGGGGGATCTGGCAGTGACGACCACTTCCGGCCCGGGCCTGTCGCTGAAGTCTGAGGCGCTCGGGCTTGCTGTCATGACCGAACTCCCTCTTGTGGTGGTCGATGTCCAGCGGGCCGGCCCGTCTACCGGTATCCCGACCAAGACCGAGCAGACCGACCTCAATCAGGTGCTGTACGGACGGAACGGAGAGTGTCCTATGGCAGTGGTGGCGGCGCATTCTCCGGCCCATTGCTTCGACACTGCATTCCAGGCCTCGAAACTTGCCCTGGAGCATATGATGCCTGTGATAATGCTGTCAGAAGGCTTTCTCGGGAATGGCTCGGAGCCATGGAGGATACCATCCATGAAGGACTATCCTGAAATAAGGCCGCCGTTTGCAACTCAGGATGACATCCCGTTCAGGCCGTTCAGAAGAGACAGTGAGACTATGGTGCGCAAGTGGGGGCTTCCGGGGACAAAAGGCTTCGAACACCGTGTCGGAGGTCTTGAGAAGAACCATGAAGGGGTCCTTTCGTCAGACCCTGCAAACCATGAACTCATGGTCAGGGAGCGGGCGGAAAAAGTGGCCCGTCTTGCAGATGTAATCCCTCCTCTCGAAATTATAGGCAGCAAGTCCGGCAGACTCCTCGTAGTGGGCTGGGGCGGGACATACGGCCACATCTATACGGCAGTAATGCAGTGCCTTGATGAAGGGAAAGATGTCGGCTATGTGCATTTCGACTATATCAATCCGTTGCCGGCCAATACCCGGGAAGTCTTCGCAGGGTATGACAATATCCTTGTCTGCGAACTGAACAGCGGGCAGTTTGCTGACTGGCTGCGTGCCCGTCTTCCGGAGTTTTCCTACAGGCAGTACAACAAGGTGCAGGGCCAGCCGTTCCTCGTGCATGAACTTGTCGAGGCCATAGGCAGTGCCATGTGATACTCCTGCAGGGCATGCCTTATGAATGAAAAATGATTAAAAGGACGTTTCAAGATGGGAAAATATACATTCAAGGATTTCAAGAGTGACCAGGAAGTGAGATGGTGTCCGGGATGCGGTGACCATGCCGTACTCGCAGCGCTGCAGAGAGCCATGCCGCAGGTAAGCGAGATTCTCGGCTATGACAAGGAACGCTATGTGGTGGTGTCCGGCATCGGTTGCTCCTCAAGGCTTCCATACTATATGGACACATATGGCTTCCATAGCATCCATGGCCGCGCCACAGCGATTTCGACAGGCATAAAGGTGGCCAATCCCGAACTCTCGGTATGGCAGGCCTGTGGAGACGGGGATGCCCTGGCGATAGGCGGCAACCATTTCATCCATGCCATAAGGAGGAATATCGACATCAATATCATATTGTTCAACAACCGTATCTACGGCCTTACCAAGGGACAGTATTCCCCGACTTCAAAGTTCGGGGCCATCACGAAGACATCCCCTTATGGTACAGTGGAGCATCCGTTCAATCCCGGAAGCCTTGTGCTTGGGGCCAAAGGGACATTCTTTGCCCGTGGACTCGACACTGAACTCAAACTGAACGAGGAGATAATGGTGGCGGCAGCCGTGCATAACGGGACATCTGTCATGGAGATGCTCACCAACTGTGTCATTTTCAACAACGGTGCGCATGCCGAGATTTCAGACAGGGCGTACAGGGAAGACCGTACGATAGTCCTCCGCCATGGGGAAAAGATGGTTTTCGGCAGGAACAGGGACAAGGGCCTCGTGCTTGACGGGCTCAAGCTCAAGGTCGTGACGATAGGGGAGAAAGGCATCACGATGGACGACATCCTTACACACGATGCTCATAGCGACAATATCGGTATCCACATGATGCTTGCAGACATGAAATATCCTGAATACCCTGTGGCTCTCGGTGTCATACGGGATGTGAAGGACATCACATATGATGCGGCCGTCCGGATGCAGGTCGAGCAGGTGACAGAGAAGTCGAAGATCCATTGTGTGGATGACCTTCTCCGCAGCGGCTCCACATGGGAGGTGAAATGATTTGCGGGTGTGACAAAGATCTGAAAAAACATTGTTTTACAAAATACATCAAATAATAATATCATGGATACAAATGCGATAATGGCTGGCCTTCAGGCCAAGTATGGCAATGAAAAGGAGTATCTTCAGGCTGTACGCGAGGTTCTTGAAACAATCGAGGATGTCTACAACAGGCATCCGGAATTTGAAGCGGCAAAGATAGTCGAAAGGCTTGTCGAGCCTGACAGGGTGTTTACATTCAAAGTCACCTGGGTGGATGACAACGGGGATATTCAGGTCAATACTGGCTACAGGGTACAGTTCAACGCTGCTATAGGCCCTTACAAGGGTGGACTGCGCTTCCATCCGTCAGTCAACCTGTCCATCTTGAAATTCCTCGGCTTTGAACAGACATTCAAGAATGCCCTTACTACCCTGCCTATGGGCGGAGGCAAAGGCGGCTCGGATTTCAACCCGAAAGGAAAGTCTGATGCCGAGATCATGCGCTTCTGCCAGGCTTTCATGCTTGAGTTGTGGCGCAACATAGGGCCTGATACGGATGTCCCTGCCGGTGACATCGGAGTGGGCGGCCGCGAAATCGGCTATCTCTTCGGCATGTACAAGAAACTTGCAAGAGAGCATACCGGAGTCCTTACAGGCAAAGGCCTTACTTATGGTGGCTCTCTGGTGCGTCCTGAAGCGACAGGATACGGGGCAGTATATTTCGTGCAGCACATGCTTCATCTTCAGGGCAAGGACATAAAGGACAAGAAGGTAGCCATCTCAGGGTTCGGCAATGTGGCGTGGGGCGCTGCAAAGAAGGCGACCCAACTCGGGGCACATGTGATAGCAATCTCTGGCCCGGACGGGGCCATCTATGACCCTGAAGGAATGAATGACGAGAAAATCGCCTATATGCTGGAACTCCGTGCCTCTAACAATGATGTGGTGGCTCCTTTTGCAGAGAAATTCCCTTCTGCCACGTTCTATCCGGGCAAGAAGGCATGGAGCATCAAGTGCGACATTGCCATGCCATGCGCATTCCAGAATGAACTGACTGGGGCAGACGCCGAGGAACTCATCAAGAACGGTACATGGTGCTGCGCAGAAGTCTCCAACATGGGATGTACACCGGAGGCCATAGCCGCTTTCCAGGAGGCAAAGATAATGTTCGCCCCGGGCAAGGCTGTAAATGCCGGCGGAGTGGCCACTTCCGGACTTGAGATGACACAGAACGCCATGCATATCAGTTGGAGTGCAGAGGAAGTCGACAGGAAACTGCATGAGATAATGGCCAATATCCATCATGCTTGCGTAGAGCACGGGACACAGCCAGACGGTTATATCAATTATGTCAAGGGAGCCAATGTGGCAGGGTTCATGAAGGTTGCTACAGCCATGCTTGAACAGGGAGTCATCTGATAAAACTGTCTGACTGATATGGCGACATCATTACAGAATGCAGAACGGCCATCGAAGAAACTGACGGTGGCCCTTCCCATTATCCTTGCCGTCACACTGTTCCTGTGGCTTGTGCCGACGTCATTCTATGGCATCGACGGTCTGACAGTCATTGAGCAGCGTACAATAGCCATCTTTGTGTTTGCCGCATTGATGTGGATGTTCGAGGTCATCCCGACCTGGACCACATCCGTGCTGATAATAGTGGTGATGCTGCTTACCATCTCGGACAGCAGCCTGCCGTTCATGAAAGGGTCTGGTATACCGTCGGAGATAGGCACGTTCGTAAGTTACAAGTCCATTCTCGCTACATTTGCCGACCCTGTGATAATGCTCTTCCTCGGCGGGTTCATCCTTGCGATAGCCTCCACAAAGGTAGGGCTTGACGTGCAGTTGGCGAGGGTGCTTATGAAGCCTTTCGGCAAGAAGTCCGAGTTTGTCCTCCTGGGCTTTCTGCTTGTCATCGGTGTCTTTTCAATGTTCATGAGCAATACCGCGACTGCAGCGATGATGCTGACATTTCTCGCTCCGGTGCTGAAGACTCTTCCTCCAGACGGGAAAGGCAGGATAGCCCTTGCTCTGGCTATTCCGATTGCCGCCAACATAGGAGGTATCGGGACACCTATAGGGACTCCGCCGAATGCCATAGCATTCCAGTATCTCAATGACTCTCTGCATCTTGATGTAGGCTTTGACGACTGGATGTTCAGGATGGTGCCTTATGTCTTCGTGATGCTCTTCATCGCCTGGGGACTTTTGCTGAAACTCTATCCTTTCAAGCAGAAGACAATAGAACTGAAGATTGAAGGCCATCACGAGAAGACGTGGCGGACATATGTGGTGTGGATAACCTTTGCGCTTACCATTTTGCTCTGGATGACGGAGAGCATCACAAAACTCAATTCCAATGTGGTGGCCATGATACCTGTGGGGGTATTCTGCATCACAGGCATCATCACAAAAGATGATCTGAAGGAAATCAACTGGAGCGTGCTGTGGATGGTGGCAGGAGGCTTTGCCCTCGGGCTCGCCATGACCAACACCGGACTTGCCGAGCATCTTGTCACGTCTATCCCGTTCGGAGAGTGGCTGCCGGTAGTGGTCGTGCTTGTGGCAGGATTCATAGGGTATTTCATATCCAATTTCATCTCAAATACTGCAGCAGCGAGTCTGATAGTGCCTATATTGTGTGCAGTATCTGTCGGTATGGGCGAGTCTCTTGATCCTGTGGGCGGCTCCAAGACACTTGTCATCGGAGCGGTGCTCTGTACTTCGCTCGCAATGCTCTTCCCGATAAGTACCCCTCCGAATGCCCTTGCGCACTCTACAGGGCTTGTGACAACAAAGGACATGACGAAAGTCGGTATCCTCATCGGTGTCATAGGGTATGCACTCGGCTATGCACTGCTTTTCTTTATAGGATTCTGATGATGTGCGGAAATAAATAATATTCCTATCTTTGCAGCCTGTATCCGGCCGGCCGTATTGCCGGCCAGTGATGCAGGCTTTTTATATTTATTTTTTGTAACGGTATGAAAAGAATGTTTTGTGCGTTGTCCGCTTTCATCCTGTCAATGTCTATAGCAGGAACAATAGCTGCTGAAGCAGCCTCCGGTAATGACCCCAAGGGACAGACAGCCCGGGACGGGCAGGCCCGCAAGACCAGTGAATTGAAGAGCCATCTTAATGTGTATGGCTTTATCAGGAATTTTTTCCCGTTTGACTCGCGTGAAAGCGCTTCCGGGACAGGGAATCTTTTCTATTACCTTCCTTTCGACAGGGAATATGACAGCGACGGCAATGATATCAATGCGACTCCGTCATTCAGGTTCCTTTCCATTACTTCGAGGGTCGGGCTGGACGTTCTCGGATACCGTATCGGCAAGATGGATATCTCGGCAAAGATAGAGACTGATTTCTATGCGGGTCTGAGCGGTTCCACGGGGACAGCGACACTCCGTATGCGCCAGGCCTATCTCAAACTCGGATGGAACGGTCTTCCGATGGGCGGAGACCATAAGGCGTCAGTCTCACTGCTCATGGGCCAGGCATGGCATCCAATGGCTGCTGACCAGCCTGATGTGCTCGGCCTTGCCACAGGTGCACCTTTCAATCCGTTCAACCGCAGTCCACAGGTGACGATGGATGCCAGTCTCGGCAATCATTTCACCATTACCGGGGCGTTGATATATCAGATGCAGTATGCGTCAAACGGACCTTCCGGTTCATCGGCGGACTATATGAAATACGGAATACTTCCCGAAGCCTATGCCGCCGTTACGTACAGGGCAGGAGGGTTTCTTGCCAAGGCAGGACTCAGTGTGCTCAGTATCAGGCCATATGATGTATATAAAGTTTACGGGGAAGACGGGACTCTCAGCAGTACACATAAGGTGACAGGACGCATGACAGCGGTTTCCCCTTATCTTTATCTCCAATACAAAGGAAAGAAATTCTCGTTGAAGGCCAAGACTGTCTATGGAAGTGCTGCCGATTATCTCAATCTGGTCAGCGGCTATGGCATGACCTCAATGGGGGATGACTGGCATTTTGACTATGCTGCCACGCATACCAGTTCTTCGTGGGTGTCCGCTTCATTCGGGAAAAAGGTTCAGGGCATGTTTATGGCCGGATATATCAACAATCTCGGGGCATCTTCAGAGTTTGTGCAGGACAAATACTGGTTCTTCACCAAAGATGGAGGAGATTTTACCAGGCTTGCCCAGGCATACCGTCTGGTGCCGGCAGTCGTCTGGAATATCGGTAAATTCGCTGTCGGACTTGAATACGAGGTCACTTCCGTCCAGTACGGAAGCCACATTTATGATGACGGCAGGGTTGCTGAAGACGGCTCTGTCATGCCGGACGGGACAACTGCATCAAGGCATTGGGTGACCAATCACCGTGTACAACTTATGACTAGATTCAATTTCTGATGTTGATGTCTGGACAGGTCGGAATAGCGGACAGGGTCACGATATCTGTCTCTGCAGGGCCTTTCCGTATGTACAGATACCCGAAAGGGGCACAACTGGAGCGGGGAGAATCAGATATATCCGTCATTGTCTTCCTGCTGTCAGGCAAGATACGTATCGTATGTAACGATGCGCGTATCAAGGTTCTTGAGGCGGGTACCATTATGCTTCTCCCCAAGCATTCATGCACCTATGGCGTGACGTTGGCTGACTGCGATTTCGTGGGGTGTGCTTTACCTGAGGGTGATGAGGACAGGGACAAGGCTCTGTTCCAGACACTGACCGGAAGACTCGATAAGGATTTTGAATACGATTTCGATACGTTGGAGATACATCCCCTTATATTGAAGTTCCTTGCCTTGTTGCAGGATGCCTTTGACCATGGCATTGTCTCTGACAAATTTATGTATGCAAAACGGTCAGAACTGCACATTTATTTCAAGAAACTGTATGACAACGATGCCCTTGCCCGCTTTTTCTATCCTCTGCTGGGCGGGCATTCCATCTCGTTCAAGGACTTCGTCATCTCCAACTATAGGAACTACTCCGATGTAACTTCTTTTGCGGCTGCGGCTAACATGAGTGTCAGCACATTTACGCGGGCTTTCCGCAAGTCTTTCGGAACGACAGTCTACAAGTGGATGAATGCCCGTAAGGCTGAATTTATATACAAGGATATTGTGATGACCGAGATGACATTTGCTGAAATTGCTGACAGACACGGCTTTTCATCACAGGCATATCTTGTCTATTATTGCCGCCGGCATTTCGGCATGCCGCCCCGGGAACTCCGGAATTCTCTGGGGGGGGGATAGTCATTATCTTCCCGACCTTGACTGATTTTCGTAATTATTTGCCTGTTTTTCGTAAAATCTTATATGCTTCATAGGTGTACCTTTGCCGTCCGAAATTTTCAAGCGGCGAATACTTATGAAGGGCAAGGCAAAAAGAATTTTTCTTCTGTTGGTATTGGCGTTGTCGGCCAAAGTCTGCTGGTCACAGGATTTTGCATTAAAGACCAATGCTTTATATTGGGCGGCAACAACTCCGAATCTCGGTATTGAAGCGGCTTTGAGCGACAGGTTCACTCTGGACATCGGTGCTGCTTACAATCCCTGGACTTTCTGTGATGACAAGAAAATGCGTTTCTGGCTCGTGCAGCCGGAAGTCCGCTATTGGTTCTGTGAAAAGTTCGAGGGGCATTTTATCGGGCTTCATCTCCATGGGGCACAATATTTCGGCGGATTTACTGATAAGCGCTATGACGGCTACCTTGCAGGCGGTGGCCTTACCTACGGGTATGACTGGATTCTTTCCCCGCACTGGAACCTTGAGGCGGCGGTAGGAGTCGGCTATGCCAGGCTATGGTATAAGGAAAGCGACAGGATACCATGTCTCAAATGTTTTGAAGAAAAGACCGGTGACTATATCGGCCTCACCAAACTTGCACTGACATTTGTCTATATCTTTTGAAAATCTCATCCCATGCTGAACATATATAGAAATACGCTTCTGTTTGTAGCAGCGGCATTGCTCGCAGGTGGTTGTGCCTCCAGCAGGAATGCAGGCCGGGCGCAGGTGTCGGCTGCCCCTTCACCGTATGCGGTGATGCCGGATGCTTCGGGCCATGTGACAGTGGATGTCGATTTGGAGATACCTGACCATTATTTCAGCAGACGCAGCCGTCTTGTCATTCTCCCGGCGGTCATGAAGGACTCCACTCTGGTGGCTGAAATGGCTCCAGTAGCAGTGGATGCCCCGATATATGCAAAGAAACTGCACAGGAAAGAAGTGCTTGAAGACTACGATGATACACACGAAGGGCAGAAACGTACCCTGAAGAGACTTTCAGACACCGTGCTGATACACTACAGGGATTCTGCATATCTCGGAGAGTCTGCTGACGGGAGCAGGATAGTCGCATTCGTGACATCTGACGGGTGCGGTTCGTGCAGGGCGCTCGACACTCTGCATCTTGGAGGGATATCCGACCCTGGCAATCTCCTTTCTCCGGATTCCCTGAGGCTCGTGACTCTGGAGCCCGTATTTGTTGTCCGCCAGAAGGTAAGGGAAGGAAAAGGTGAGGCTGAGCTTCAGTTCAGGATCAACAGGTCGGACATAAACCTTTCTCTCGGCCGCAACAGGGAAGAGATGTCCAGAATGTTCGAGGCCCTTCAGCCTGTCATTTCAGATACTCTGGCCACACTGAATATGGTCTCAATATACGGAATGGCTTCCGCCGACGGTTCTCTGGCATTCAATACCAGGCTTGCTGAAGCGCGTGCGGGCTCTGCGCGTGACTGGCTGCTGTCCGAACTCGACGGGCTTACATATGCCCAGAGGAAATGTTTCCGGATAGGGTCCCGTCCTGAAGGCTGGGCCCCGGTACTCAAGGCCATGACTCTCGCAGGAGACAAGGATTCCGTCCTTGTGAAAGATATCCTTGAGAAATACGCCGGAAGCAATGACGATGTGCAGGAGCGGTACATAAGAAGACTGCCATGCTGGCCTGTCATCAGGGACAATTATCTCCAGAAGGACAGGAAAGTGGAGTATGTATATACCTATTCCATAAGAAGTTTTACAACAGATGAGGAGATGCTGGAGATGTTCAGCACAAGACCGGATGCGTTCAATGAGGAGGAGTTCCTCAGGGTGTCTACACTCAAGGAGGAGCCTGTTGAAAAGATGGAGGTATACCGTACGCTCCTCGGCTATTATCCTCAGTCCCAGGTCGCTGTAAACAATCTATCCGTGATGATGTATGAGAGGGAAGGGGCCGTATCGGCATGGGATCTCATCTATTCTCTGGATGAGTATTCGCATGAAGCATTGAATACGAAGGCCGTGATAACTGCCGCAGCAGGCCAGGTCCCTCATGCCATCTCGCTGCTTGAAGACTGTACTGACCTGTCTGAGGCAAGGTACAATCTCGGTCTGCTGAAAGCCATAGGGAAGGATTACGAGGGTGCTTATCCTCTTCTGCAGCCTTTCGCGGATGTCAATGCCGCGATAGTGGCTGTATGCCTTGGAAAATATGACGAAGCCGGGCAGATTCTGTCCAGTCTTGATGATGTTTCTCCTCTTGCGGAATATGTCAGGGCTTTTGTTGCCGCATGGAATGGCGATGCGGATACTTTCTTTACCCATCTTGAGGCGGCAGTTTCCGACAATTCGCTCAGGAATAGGGCTGCAAGTGAGGCCATGTTTGATATTTTCAGGGATGATGTCAGGTTTGACGTGATAATGGAGAAGAGATAGAGTGGAAAAGTTCGCTAAAATATTTTTTCTGGCCCTGTGCATGGTCGCAATGGCAGGGTGTATCAGAGACAAGATTGAGCCGTGTCCTCCGTTGACTGTGACCCTTGAGGTGACAGACAAGAACTGGTTCAATATTGATGAAGTCGCTGCTGAAGGACTGGCTGAACCGATGGACGAGAATCTCCCGTTCCGTGAATTTGTACAGTCTCTTTCATATGAACTCATTGATGTAGAGACAGGTGACCCTGTTGCCAGTGGTGTCTATGATGTCACACATGACGGGCAGACCGAGACACTGTCTTTTGATGGGGCGCTTCCTTTCGGGCAGTATGAACTTGTCGTATGGGGCAATGTGTCATCCATCCCTGGAAAATCATCCCTTTCAACTGATGGTGTCATGCTTCATGAGGACGGGAAATGGGGCGCTGACAATGTGTACCACTATGCCGGGATTCTCGACTATAACTATGACTCTGCATTTTATTCTGCCGGACTTGAGCGTACTGTAGGCTGTCTGCTTGTGGAAGCCACGGAACTTCCTTCCGGAATGGACTTTTCAATAAAAGATGTTGACGGTGTCCACGGGACTGTCGGTAAAGGATTCGTGTATGATGTGCCTGAGTCGGTGCATACGGAACTGGACTGGGGCGCTGATGCCACTTCAGTGAAGACAGAGACATGTCTCGGCCCGACTCCAGACGGCGATGACGCCTCCCTGACAATAAAGTTCAGGGATATGGATCTGTATGTCGAGGGAGAGACCGGCTGGCCATATGAGATCGCATCGGATCCGGTGGATATCACCATGGAAAGAAACAGGATGACAGTCATAAAATACAATTATGAGGCAGACGGCTTCCATATCATGATTCTTGTAAACGGACAATGGGAGCAGATGCATCAGATGGGTATAGACTGACCAATGACATTTAACAGTCAGAGACAACAACTATTATTTAATTTTCAATAAAATACTATGAAAATGAAAAAATTTCTTATTCTCGGGGCTCTGGCAGCCGGACTGCTGTCGGCCTCATGTTCAAAGGAGATCGTGACGGTCTATGTTCCGGCCCCAGGGGTTCAGGAGCAGAAACTCGTCATCGCTCTCTCTTCCGGCAGTGATGAACTGTCCATGAAGTCAGGCCGTCCTCTTCTGAGCCAGGCTGCAGATCAGGACATCCAGAATGTTACCCTTTATTTCGTCAATTCCGAGAACTCAGTTGTTCTTGTCAAGGAAGTAAATAAAGGAGAGTGGAACAATGCTGTCGACTATGACAAAGGCAAGAAACTCGAAGTGACACTCAAGAAGTCAAACGGAGAAGAACTTGCTGATGGCGAGTATGATGTATATGCTGTCGGCTTTTCTGACGGCGTGACTTCCGGCACATCGGATGCCTATACTTTCAATGAGATCTCCAAGGGAGACTCATGGGATGATGCCGCTTTCTATGCTACTCTCAAGGGAAGTGATGCTGAAGAGGTATTCGCAGGTGTCTCTACTGTTTTTGCAGTGACTGCATCTGCAACAGAAGACATGGGCGCATACAGTTATCTTACTGCAGTCTCTGAGGGCGAGCCTGACAATACTCCTGTAGTAGTGCTCAACCGTCAGGTGGCAGGTGTTACAGGATATTTCACAAACATTCCTGTAAGTGTGAACGGCGAGACTCCGGCAAAAATCCGTCTTGTCGCTTCAAAGAAGTATACTCAGGTCAACTTCACCTCCCTTTACGGTGACGAGACTGTGACCGGTACTACAAAGACTTATGTAGTAAACGGTTCTGTAGAATCATCAGAGACTAAGGTTCCTTTCTGGAACAATGACAACCAGGGCTTCACAGTATATGAGATGCTCCTTTCCGACTGGTTCAAGTTCGGTGCTGCCGATACCGAGTTCCAGAGGACAACATTTGCTGACTGTGACCTCAATGGCGACGGATATGTAGGCTGGCTCGATGCCCTCTGCTATGTATACAACAAGACAGGCGAGGCCGGAGATGCTTCTTCAGACTTCGATACTGCCAACTGGGCAACTGACTACAAGGGTGAGAACGGGTGCAAAGCACTGAGCAATTTCTGGGTGAACCCTAATTCTGCAGAATATCCTCAGCAACTTGTTGCCGGCTCCCTTTTCGCAGGACGCTTTGTAATACCTTTCGACTATGCTACAGGAGTCAACACTCTTGAACTCCAGCTCCTTGGGGAGAATGATGTGATTCTCAAAAACTGGAATGTAAAGGTAGACCAGATGACGACTGCCGAGACCCAGACAACTCCTACCGGTACAGTGGCCAAGCCGGACGAGTCATATTATGTGTACAATATCTATCGTAACCATATGTACAGCCTTGGCTCGAAAGGCCTTGACTATGACCCGGATCAGCCTGGTCTCGACCCAGAAGATCCAGATCCGGATCCTAAGCCGGAGCCAGATCCGGATGATCCTGATTCTCCGGACGATCCTCAGGACCTCAATACAACTATGGATCTCCAGATCCACGTCAATGACCAGTGGGAAATCATCCACAACATGGAGATTGACTGATCATCTTCTGCCGACAAGCAGAATTTTAACTTAAAAATCATTCGGCCGTATGGGATTCGCCTCCCATACGGTTGCCAATTGAAGCCGGACTCTCATGCACCCGGCTCGAAAACAACAAGACATGAATAGGAAAACATACAGATTCTTGTTTCTCGTCTGCACATCTTTGCTTGTGCTGTCATGTGTCAAGGAAGACATGCTGATGCAGAAAACCATGCAGTCGCATTCGTCATCCGTCCCATATGCCGGCGGTGAATCCGGCCTTGTCTGCAATGAAAACGGGGAATGGGTGGCACAGAACTGCCGTGTCCCTCTTGTCGGGGCCGGAAGGATTATCGATGACCTTTACGGAAACCTTGTCTCCGTTTCGGGCCGTAATGTCGGTATGAACAACATCGTTGATCTGGATCTTGACAGGTACGCCGATTTTTCATCGCTTGGAGTGACAGTCCTCGGCAACGAACTCTTTACGGTAAAGGACATGTACCGCACATATGCCAAGGACCAGGATGCCGGGTTTGTCATCGGTACGGACGACAGCAAGGGGCTGAGTCTGGAAGTGCTTTCCCTTTTCGTCATAACAGCCTACAAGGACAACAGCCCTGTGGGTGTCTATCATGTCGGATCGGGCGACTCTGAGAGTCTTCTCGACCTGGAAATCGTCAAGGTCTCCACTGACGCCAAGACAGGGCGGCAGGCACTTTCTGTCAAAGTGGATGCCCCGTTTGACGAGATTGCCCTGAGTACTACAGGCGTTTCAGCAAATCTTGCCTCAATGAAGGTCTATTATGCCTTCGTCGGGAACGATCCTGTCGAGTACATCTACAGCGACGGGAGTCTCGGCAGCCCTTCCATAAGGGAAGATGTTCCTTTTGTTGATACGGGATGGACCAATGTCATGGATACCTATCCACAGGGGATTCTTGATTCTGATGATGACGGGGTCAATCTGTATACGGATCCTCTGACAAGTCTGTTAGCAGTACGAAATCTTACAGTGGATTTCGGCAGCATGCAGATAGATAAGGGGACAGAGATAGGATTTACGTATTCGCAAGGCTCGGCCCTCACTATCGATGCCCTGACTACCATGAGCCTGATCCCTTATGATGACAACTGGGATGAGATTGAGCAGGACAAGTACTCTTCTACCGGACTTCTCGGACTTACTGTGCTGGACGGAGGGACCGGGGCATACAGCCTGGTGACATCTACAGACGGGACCAAGGCATTGAAAATACATTTCAGCGGAGTGCGTATAGATGCAGGAGTATTCAAACTCCTCCGTGTATTCAAGCGTGACCCAGTGAAAATAGACCCGTCAAGTTATTTCACAGCCGCTCCGGAAGTGGTGACAAGCCGCTCTTCCTACCGGTTCATGTCGCCTCTGACGGATGATTCCGGCATGCCATATGGCACTCTTGAACTTGCCATAACCGACAGAGGTGGTGAGACTGCCGATGAAAACCATCCGGAACCGGCAAGAATTGACGGAAACAGCATAGTAGGCATGCATCCGGATGTGACTTATACTGTGGCTGCCACATTCAGGATGAATGACGGCAGCGGCAGGTCATTTACGATGACAACAAAGATTACCTGCGAGGCCGAGCCATCTGCAGACATCCACTTCATGACAGGTGATGGCTACAGGCTGGCGTCAGGTTTGAGGAACAATGGCCTGATAAATCTCATACCTAATCTTGAGAACGGACAGAACCTCATCACAGAAAGCCTTGAGGATGCTGCCGTATATTCAAAGGTGCTCTCTCTGATAGACTATTCAGTGATAGCAGCTGTAGAGACGGCGGACGGCAGCCCGATAGTCCCTGACGGAGAAGTGCGGGTGGGATTTGCGATACAGCCTACCAGGGATATATTGAATCTGTCTGCCCTGGATTTTTTCAGGATTGTGCTCTATAACGGCAGCGAGAAAGTGGACACATATGTCCCGGCTGAAAACCAGAGCGTATCCCTCGGCCTCCTTTCCGGGAGCAACGGCAAGATTGCCGTCACCGCACTCACAGACAAGCCGTTCGACAGGGTGGAACTCCAGACTGCCGGTGTGCTGACACTGCAGTTGAGTTCGATGAGCCTGTATTATGCATTTTACGAGAAGACCAACGGAAACCACAACTCTGACTCCGGCATAGGGGATCTCGGCGTGGAACTGATGACTTATGCAAGCCACGGGCTGCGTGTCAATTATGACCAGACAGGATTCAGCGGCATTAAGGTCGGTACCATGATGACAAGGTTCGAAAACATGCTTGACTCGGGCAAAGAGACAGATGCTAAAGTAGAGCAACTCGTTGACCTCCTGGGCTCAATGAGCATTGCCGCAACATTTGAGCCGGTCGAGACGAGCCAGTGGATAGGGGTGATGGTAAATACACCGTCAGGTCTTCTTGATGCAAGCATATTGTCCGACATGGATTTTGAAATTTACAATGACGGGAATCTTGTCGAGACCATTTCCCAGCAGGCCGGGCTTCTCGGGCTGCAGTTGCTCGGATACGGGGACTGTTCCTATATCGAGGCTTATCCTACTGCCGGTAATGAGTTCGACGAAGTAAGGCTGGTCAAGAGAAGTCTCGCGGATGTGACGGAGAATATTCTGGTGTACGGGGTCTATATGAGGGCGGATGCAAACCACAACGGGATTCCTGATGATTCTGAAGATGGCAGCGGAGACCAGGACAATGAAGAATCAATGGCAGCCAATCCGTCGGTATACCATCTGTGCGCACCGTCAGACCTTACAGTAAAGGTTACCGGAGGTATGAAGGGCAATGCATATGACCTCATTTTTACATCTGAAAACGGGACAGGCGAGGAATATCCTTATCCCGGAATGGTACTTGGCGATGACCGCACATTTGTAGTAAGCAGCGCCTCCATGGCTGAGGCAGGTATGGGGACCGGCATTTATCTTCTGTCAATAGTCCCTGCCGGCCAGGATCCGGCTGCCGTGACCGGAAACTATCCGGAAGGGGTGGAAATCTATATCCATCCGTCCAGGACTGAATGGCAGGGCGGTGATGCCTCATCATCTTCATGGGATGTCACTGACTGGAACGAATGGGGCAACTGGTCTGACGGTGCTCCGTGGACATGTACGGACGTGCTGATTTCCGGCGGCTGCCCGTCATACCCTGTCCTTAAGACCCGTGATGCAGAAGGGGCGTATGTCACGAATGTCTGCAACAACATCCAGTTCGGGGACGGAGGAGAGGTCGTCTATCCGCAGTATCTTACATATGGCAGGGCCTGGGTCAATGTCTCCCTCGCCCGCGGGCGATATTCGATGTTCTCGTCCCCTCTGAAGGAGACATATACGGGAGACATGTTTGTCTCCATGTATGACGGCGACTATCTCGTCGAGGCCGGGCCTGACTATGCACACAGTTGGCTGACATATGACGAGTCCACATATCCGTCCATGGACGGAGCCAGGTTTACTCCGAAAGTATATCAGAGGGTATGGAACAGGGCAGTAGAGAATGTCACTGTCTCCGGCAGCGAGGAAGTGGATTTCGATGACGGGATGTGGTCTGCACCTTTCAACAGGGTGGATGACCTGTACGAGGCCGGCAAGGGCGTGCTCATAAGGCCGGGGACAGAGGGCGAGGCCGGTGACGGCTGTGTATTCTGTCTCCCTAAGGCTCATGCCGAGTACTGCTATTATGACCTTGAGACCGGGCGTCAGTATGATGACCTCAAAGCCTCTGTTACAAGGACAAATTCATATTCTGGACGCTTTATCTATGAAGACGCCTCCGGGGCCGCATCGTTCCCTATGCATGTGCTTCTTGAGAATGAGCGTCCGTCCGACACATATCTTGCAGGAAATCCGTTCATGTGTCATCTGAGTGTTGCAAAATTCAAGGAGTTCAATCCGGCAGTCAAGTCGGTGATGGTATATGAATATTCCGAGTCCACCGGGAAATATGAATACAGGGAGATTGACTCCAGCGGGCAGATTGCCCCTATGCAGGGCTTCCTTGTTAAAGTCGGAGGCATTTATGCCGAGACCTCACGTTTCAGGCTCAATATCCATTTCATGCCGGACATGATGGAGACAGGCAGATGATGCCGTATCACTGACGGATTAGAGATAAAATGACAGGAGAGAATCAAATGATGTCAAGGACAATGTATTGTTGCAGGTTCATATTTATTGCTGCGGCTGTTTTCTGTTCCGTGCTGGCAGGCTGTACGCGGGAGATTATCGAGACCGTGCCGGAGGAGCCGGGGCAGCAGTTGCGTATCAGTATCGGCAGGGACTTTACAACGAAGTCATCTGTCACAAACAGCGGTGCCTCACAGCACATCGAGCACATGTATCTGTATGTTTTCGACGGTGTCACTCCGGAATCCAGATGCTTTTATGCTGCGGACATGGGGTGGAAACCGGTTGAAGGGACTGGAATCAAGGATTTTACATACAGGATTAAAGGGGCTGGACTTGACACATACGGCAATACCGTGCTGACATTCCTTGTGGTGGCGGTGGACAATCATCCCGAGACCTACAATTTCCCGTTTGACGATGTTTCCTGTGCCGATGTCCAGACTGCTGTAGGACGTACGATGCAGGATGTCAAGGCTTCTCTCGCATCTACGGCTGCCGGTGTGGACGGTTCTACGGGGACACTTGCAGACAAGGCATATGCCATGGCGCATACGGAACTTTTTTCCGGAGTCACATCTGCCCCGGCATCATCGCAGACTGTAAGCGTGACTGTCGAAAGGTGTGTTGCCGGCATCCTGTGTTATCTGACAGATATTCCATACAATGTGGTGAGCGGTGAGGACAGCAAGATAGAGAGTATCGCACTCAGGCTGAACACGTCCATGCAACTCAACAGTGCCGTAAGCCTTCCGGTCGACGATACTTCTGTCCCTGAAGGTTCAGGCCCGATAGACGGTTCGCAAGGAGTCGTGATAGCCTCCGCTGACCTGAGCGCATACAAAGAGCATCAGAGTGATGAAGGTGAGGAAAAGGAACTGCTCTATATCCCGCCTGTAAATGACGGTACAGTCGTGACTCTAGAAAATTCGGTCCTTTTCGGGGCATATATGATACCTGTATCAGTCGCCGGAGAAGATGAGGGTGCACCTGATGACGCTACGCTGAAGATTGTCCTCAGGGGTGGCCTGATGCCTGACGGGATCAATTATTATGAAAGGTCATACAATGTGAGAAATACTGCAGACGCCAATGACGGGACTGGCACGGACCATGGTGTGCCTGTAGACGGGAGGGACTACAAGTATTCGATACAGGCCAACAGGATGTATGCGATAGGCAGCAAGCCCCGCTCAGGCGATACTGACGGGGACAAGCCTATGAGTCTTTCAGGCAATCTGCTTGAAATCGATGTCCAGGACTGGGTGGATGTCCCGGACAGCACTCCTGAAGACGGCGGCAACGATGCCGATGTGCAGTTCCCCGCATTTTCCCTGGCAGCAGCATTCCAGACGGACATCACTCCTGAAGATATTTTCGACTGCATAGGAGATACCATCACTGTCAGGATTCTTCCTGCAGCAGGAGGGGAGGAATGGACGCTTGGCTTTGATGCGGTCGACGGCTCTCTCCCTGAGTGGATTTCGTACCAGATAGGCGATGCCGAAGGAACGAATTATGGAGAATGGACAGGAGCCCCGCAGTCATATACAAGAACTGAAGGTACAGACGAGGTTGTATCTCTCAGGATACTTCTCAATGACCATGTTGTCCGGAACTATATCATGGGGGACAACAGCCTCTCCATGGAACAGAAGATAGAGGCTCTTCAGAATGACTACAGGACAGCCGTCCTGACATTGACAACGGCAAGCGATGCGGCCAGCAGGAAGACACTTACCATCAACCAGTACAATGCCATCACAGCCCCTGTGTATGATGAGGGAGAATACAAAGCATTTGCACGATATGACCTGCTGAACCCAGCGTATGATGATGTATCATACGGTTATGACGGCTATAGTTTTACCGGTTGGGGATTTGGTACAACATATTATGACTATATTTTCGGCCATTGGGATGGAAATAATAATGACGGGGAGAAAAACTGTACGGATGCATATGAGTACGCCCATGAAGGCATTTCCGGAAATCTGGACAATTATATGGGCTCTGCACTGTATAGAGGAAGGAAAGAATGGACGGTTTTTGAAGATGGCAAGGATACCAATCCGGAGCGCTACTGGTTTACTCCGACTACCGATGAACTCCGGGGATTCTTTGAAAATGTTGTCGGTCCGGTCCGGTCTTATTATGGCTCTACAATGTCGGGACAGCGGATACCTGTCGTCAACGTTATGTTCGACAAGGTCAATATCGATAATGGCGAACATAAATGCTATTACTGGTCTTCAAGTACATATATCGGCTTGCCGAGGCGTGAGTCCTATGGTTCATGGATTGATGGTTCCGGTGTACATACTGACCATCTTGACAGGGACGGAGTCCGTGCCTTCATCCGCCAGGCCCGTCGTTTCGAATGATATTTCTGAGTATTGATAGAATTTTATTGACATGGCATATATCAGACATATTTTTATTGTTTCCCTTGTGGCTGTAATGGCCGCGGCATGTTCTGTCGAGCCGCTTCCGGAGCCGTCGGTACCTGCCGGAGAGGGGGATGTACTCATAAGTTTCATGCCGGCAGCCCAGGATGAGGTCGTTACCAGGGCAGAAGACAGCGACAGCAGGATAGAGAATGCCCTTGTCTTTGCATTTGCCTCTGACGGCAGGTGTCTTGCGAAGCAGTGGAGCAATATCGAGGGGACTCCTGCGCAGATGTACATGTATCTCCCGTCCGGGGATTTTTATCTGTATGCTGTATGTAATCTTCTTGACCCGGAGACAGTGATGAACAGGGTGGAAAGCCTTGGAGACCTTCAGGAAGAGGCTGTCACCATCACGGATATCACAGGGGCATTTAAGGGAAACTATATTATGTCGGGCAATACCGGCATCGTACAGAAGCCTTCCGACAGGAAATCTCCAGTACGCATCCCGGTCACAAGGCTTGCAGCGCAGTTCAATCTCAGGCTTGTCTTTGCTCCACTTGCCTCTACTGACCAGTTGCAGATCAGCAAGGTGTCAGTGCATAATGTACCGTCAGGCAGTTGGGTACTCCAGAGAAACAGTTCGGAGCGTCCTTCTCTCGAGAATGTGTCTTCTCCGGTCAATCCTGATACGGACTTTGTCCTTTCCCATGTCGGCAGTGCCGATGACTGGACGTTTGACAGGGCCCAGGGCAATATGGAGAGAAGATATTTTACCCAGGGGACAATCCAGATGTCAGGTACTGATATTAAGGACGGCCTTGAAGGCTCTTTCAGCATGTTCGAGAACAGGAGGGGGATTCTGGATACATCCATTTCGGATCCGGCCCTCGAGTCTGATGCTTTTGCAGTGAACTGGCCGCAACTGTATCTGAGGACAGAGGCTGAAAGACGTGCATATGCGCAGTTGTGGAAGAAAGGGCTTGCTGACAATGCAGCAGGCATTGCGGATTCCCATTCTCTTACAGCAGGTATCGGATATGCCACCTATCTCACCATTGAAGGGGTGTACATGATGGGGCAGAACATGAGGCGCGAAGTGACATATTATGTCTATCTCGGCAATGACAATTTCAGCAGTTTCGATGTCGAGAGAAACCACAGGTACAATATGGAAGTGACAATCCATACCATAGACCAGGCGGATACAAGGGTAGACTGGGAAGACCTCAGTACCATGAAGGTGTACTATGATGAGGAGGCAGAACTCGATGCGCACTGCAATTCTGTCCAGACCCTTCTCTATTCTCCTGGCAACTGGGAGGTATGGGTGGAGAACCCGGATGATACCCCGTGGCTCGAACTTTCCCTTTCCGGGGACTATAAGCCGATGTTTCTCGGTTCTCCAGGTACGGACGGGACAGCGGGCTTCAGGATAGAGGGCGAGGCCGGAATGCGCTACATCTACATCCATACTGATGAGTATGTGCCGGATCTCGGCTCCCCGGAGGCCAATAACAGCGTCTCAGAGAGGATAGGTACGGTATGTTACAGGCGGAAAGGCTCAGCGCAGGTATCCCGTTTCACTGTGACACAGTATCCGGCCCAGATGGTGATACTTCACATCGGCTATGATGTCCATACGATGAAAGAGGTAAGGGATACATTCTACATTGAGCGTCTTCTCGAGAAGAAGCATCTGAAATGGGGCTTCGACACATACTGGAGTTTCGATATGGATGACATGATTGCTTCAGGCCAGTGGGACGGACTTTCCAATACCCGCAGGCTCTATGATGCCGCCCTTGTGGGGGACAAATGGGGTATCGGGCCGGCATATCCTGAAAGCGAGTATTCAGGGGAAGGCCCCGACAGGATACCGGACAATGTCGCCCTCAGATATATCCTCGAAAAGAACAGGGACAGGAACGGCAACGGCTACATCGACAGGGACGAGATAATGTGGTTCATGCCTGCAATCAATGAGATGGAGGCGCTTTATGATGCGAAGGGCGATCTCCTGGTCCAGTTCGACAATTCGGACGAATACTTTTTCTCCTCGTCACCATCTTCTGCTGACCCTAACGGGATTACTTACGGCTATGCCTATTATATAAAGATGGGGAACGGGAAGACAGGACTTGCCAACAGGCTCAATGAATACAATGTCATTGCCTGCCGCAGAACAAATGCCTGGAAAGGCCCGCAGACAGCAGGTGGCGAAGGGACTGTCGGGAAAGATGACGGCTGGAATGAAGAAGAAGTGATAATGCCAAAGGAATAATGATGGGTACGATGAGAAATACTATATTCATGACGATGGTTGCGGCATCCATTGTTGCAGTGACCTCCTGTTCCAAGGACGGCTCCGGTGCCATTGAGGGGGAAAATGTCCCGGCTCCGGTCTCATTCAGGATTTCCGCAAGGTCAGACGCCTCGCAGACGAGTCTGACAAGACTTTA
Organism: Candidatus Cryptobacteroides excrementavium; assembly: GCA_017695025.1. GTDB lineage: Bacteria > Bacteroidota > Bacteroidia > Bacteroidales > UBA932 > Cryptobacteroides > Cryptobacteroides excrementavium. The sequence goes on along the minus strand of JADILX010000097.1, from coordinate 8,655 downwards.
TGTTGCTGAGCGTATAGGTGAACATGACAACGGGGAAGACCTGCACTGTTGTCTTGCAGAAGACATTACGGAAGTCTCCTCTGACGGCAGCAGTCTCGCATACAGCCTTACAGGGATGACTGCACAGTGGTACAAGTTTGCTTTCATCTCTGTCCCTGATGCAGTACGGTATGGCGATGATGCCATTTCGGGGGCGCAGATGTTTCTTTATGATGGCGTAACTTCCCTCCCTGAGGCGAAATGCGATTTCAACAGGATATACATTGATTTCGAGCCGGTACTGAAGGCCCAGAAGGCAGACTCCACTCTCGCCCGCACTGCTGACCTGCATATCTACAGGAAAGTTATTGACCGCTGGCTTCTGCCTGATGTCACACTTACAGAAGATGTGCTCATGCAGCGCATCACAGGGCGTCTGGAAATAGACATGGGAATCCTCGAAGATCAGTTCCCGCATGAGATTGAGTCCATTACCCTGACATTGAATACGCCGGAACAGGTATATCTCCATGACCAGTCGGCAGGGGAAGTGCTTCTGAGGGGAGATTCCTACAATGACCATGTCTTCCGGTATGACAGTTTCAGATGGAATGAGGGTGAACGTTTCATTATCCGTGTTGACCTGCTCCCGGAAACAGTCAATGGCAATATCACTGTCAAATATAATGGAACGTCCGAGTCGGCTGTCTACCCTGTGTATGCGGGGAATGACTACGTGACTGTAAAATCCAATACAAGGACAGTGGTGCATTTCAATGGCATTGAAGACGGTTTCTATGAGGTCAGATATGCCGGCTTCCTTGACGGGGATGCCATTGTGGGTGTGGATGATGATGTCTGGGATGACCAGTTATAATTCATGATGAAAACTATGGACAGAAGAATATATGGAATATTGCTGTTGCCTGCATTGTTTGCGGCAGCATGCTCATCAGCGGATCTTGATGCCGACAGGCCGGCAGGGCCTGATTCCGGACTTACGGGTCTTGGCGACGGGTTGTGTGTAGTCGATTTTGCCGTAGTGGAGGCAGCATCAACAAAGGCTTTCGGAGAAAATCTGCCTGCTTCACAGAGAATCAGTTCTCTCATATACCTGCTATATGATGCAGACGGGAATATTGTAAAGGAACGGGTTGTCCCGGACATCGGTCCTGAGACCATATGGCCTTTGCGCCGTCCTGATGCTGGAGGCAACATGACATGGGAGCAGCGGGAGGCGTTAAAGGACACTCTTCTGGCATCGGCTTCATATACCGCTGTCTTTATCGCCAATGCCGAGCCTGACCTGTTCGGCCTTGACGGTATGTCGGATGATGCCGTTGTCCTGCACTATAAGTCCCTTGCCGGCGGCACTGCATCAGGCCAGCCTCTTTACGGGCTTGCGGATGGTGGATCGCAGACGGGGTATGACTATCTGCCTCTCCGCGATATTTATCTTTCGCTCCCGGCTGTCCCGTTCTCTGACGGGAACATGTTTTATATGTGTGTCAAGGAAATACCTGCTCTGAAAACAGGATCCGGAGAGGCCACTCCAGGTGTTGTGAACTGCCCTGTCCAACTCCATCGTATTGTGTCGAGGACAGACATCCGCCGTATAGAGCCTCAGACAGACTATCTTGCAGATGCGGAAGCATGGTCGGCATATATTCAGGAAAGGGTTGATGCCAGTCTTTATCCGCAGTCTGTGCGTCCGGCTCTTTTTGACTCTGTCAAAGAGTTCATGGACGGCTTTGCAACTGATTTCGGGCTGCAGGCTTTTCAGGATATTCCTGATATGCCTGGGTATATTACATTTGCCGACAGAATGAAAAGTGATGAAGTGGCTGAGGCCATTCTGGCCGGGCTGGATGGAATTGACGGGATTGAAGGTGCTGTCATCCAGTATTGTTATGAACAGTGTGCTGCAGAACAGTCAGGGCTGTTGTCCAGGATGCCACAGTGGAACGGTGCTGAAGTTACGCTTGACGTACCCAATCTTGCTGACCGTTTCACTGTATACGGGCAGACCCCGTCGCATGCCGGAAGCCTTGCCTCTCCAGTAGTGTACAAGGCAGACAGCGGGCAGGCAGCGGAGCCGGGGCTTCTGTCTCTGGCAGGATTCGGTGACGGCATACTGAACAGGGTGACGTCTTTCACTTTTACACCTCAGGGCTCAGCGGCATGGACTGTCCCTGTTCCTGACGGGCTTGTCATATGGTATGGAGCCAACAAGAGAAATTCGGTAGTCTGTGATCCGGTGGCTTCAATTGAATGCAATGAACAAGATCGACTTTATCAGATGAGTGTCTCCCTTGACCTTGGCGCCTTGCTGCGTTCCGGAGCCCTTTCTCTCGGATGGGATGATGCCTATGCCCCGGTTCTGGAAAAAGTTGCAGAAGAAGGCAGCCATGGCTCGATGGAGTCTTTTACTTTTAATGTCTCTTTCCCTGAGATTGCAGGGAATATAAGTGCTGTTGCGTCTTTCCAGTAGGGTGTACCCCTGACGGGGATGTTTCAATATCTGTTGAGAGGCATCCCTGTGACTTTCATCCTTACCTGCTTGCGTACGGACGAAAGCACTTCTTCATATTCGGCCTTGCCTTCCTCAGTCTTTCCTGCAATCAGGTCGAGATGGGCGGCTGCATTTGAAAGAACCGTGTCGATGAGGCTGACAATGAACTCCATGTCTTTCTCTACGAATCCGCGGGAAGTAATGGCAGGAGTGCCGACCCTTATGCCGGATGTCTGGAAACGGGAGCGGCTGTCAAACGGCACCATATTCTTGTTGATGGTGATGTCCGCTTTCCCGAGTTCCTTTTCTGCGACCTTTCCTGTAAGATCCGGGAATTTGGTACGCAGGTCTATGAGCATCAGATGGTTGTCTGTGCCGCCTGAAACTATCTTATACCCTTTTTCTGTGAATGCTTCTGCCATTGCGGCCGCGTTTGCCACTACCTGCTTCTGGTATTCCTTGAACTCAGGCTGGAGTGCTTCGTAGAACGATACGGCCTTTGCTGCGATACAATGCTCGAGTGGCCCGCCCTGTACGCCAGGGAATACGCTTGAGTTGAGTATCTGCGACATCTTCTTGACAGCCCCTTTTGGGGTGGTGAGTCCCCACGGATTGTCAAAGTCCTTGCCCATCAGTATGATGCCTCCTCTCGGGCCTCTGAGGGTCTTGTGTGTCGTGGATGTCACGATGTGGGCATATTTGACAGGGTTGCTCAGAAGGCCTGCGGCTATAAGGCCTGCTGTATGAGCCATATCTACCATCAGTATGGCGCCGACCTTGTCTGCAATCTCTCTCATTCTCGCCCAGTTCCACTCACGTGAATATGCAGAGGCACCTCCGATGATGAGTTTCGGTCTGTATTTGAGGGCAGTCTCTTCCATCTTGTTGTAGTCCACCAGTCCGGTGACCTCATCAAGGCCGTATGATACGGCATGGTACAGGATTCCGGACATGTTGACAGGGGAGCCATGTGTCAGATGTCCGCCGTGTGCAAGGTCAAGCCCCATGAATGTGTCTCCCGGCTTAAGGCATGCCATCATCACGGCCATATTGGCCTGTGCTCCGGAATGTGGCTGGACATTGGCATATTCTGCCTCGAAGAGTTTACACAGACGGTCGATGGCGAGTTGCTCTATCTGGTCTATCACTTCGCATCCTCCGTAGTATCTTGCTCCAGGGTAGCCTTCAGCATATTTGTTGGTACAGATAGAGCCGAGAGCCTCAAGTACCTGGTCGCTGACATAGTTTTCAGAGGCAATGAGTTCTATGCCCATCGTCTGTCTTTCCTCTTCCTTTTTAATCAGGTTGAAAATCTGCAGATCCTGTTTCATCACATATGAATTTAATTATGCAAAAATACTTAAAATTTCATTCCTGCTGTCCCCATGTTGATAACTTTTTTGCCTTTTTGGATTTTATGGGATATTTTTGAATCTTATTTTACGGTCTTCGCTGCCGCGAATTAAAATCCGTCATATGAACAGGAAATTATTGAATATAGAACTTGGCCGGCTTTCCCCGGAAGAATATAAGGAATCACCGGAGTCCGGGATTGCCGTAGTGCTTGACAATATCCGCAGTGCGCACAATGTAGGCTCTGCATTCCGCAGCAGCGACTCATTCAAGATTGACAAGGTCTGCCTGTGCGGCATCTGCGCAGTCCCTCCTTCCGCTGAAATCCATAAATCTGCCCTCGGCGCGGAATTCAGTGTTCCCTGGGAGCACTATGATGACACCCTTGACGCCATCCGCCGTCTCAGGGCCGAAGGCTATGTCATTGTGAGCGTGGAGCAGACCTCGGATTCGGTAAAACTTGACAGTTTCACCCCGGATCCTTCCGTCAGATATGCCCTCATATTCGGCAACGAAGTCTCCGGAGTCTCGCAGCAAGCCGTCGACGCCTCCGACTTTTCGATAGAAATCCCCCAGTACGGGACCAAGCATTCTCTCAATGTGTCCGTCTCCGTCGGTATCATTCTCTGGGCGTTCCACAGGCCATTGACTGCGGCTGCACGGCTCCGGATGGACGGCGTATGATCCAGCCGGCTTCTGAGGGACTGCGTATGATTCAGGACGGCTCCGGATGGACTGCGTATGATTCAGAACAGGGGACTCCTGCCGGATTCCGCCGCATCCTGAAGGCTTTCTGGAATATTTGCAAACAGGTCAAATCCGGTTACACTCTCTATTTCATCGATTGTAGTTGAAAAATTGCTGTAAGAAGTATTGTTGTATTCCCCGTTCCTGTCGAACAGGTAGCCTGTCCCTGATGCTGCAGTCATTTTCCCGCTGCTGTTGAAACTGCATTTCATCACGCATTTCCAGTATCCTGTCGGTACAGGCACCTCGTCTCCGGCTCTGTCGGTTTCCGTCTTGTATCCTGCTTCATACAGAGGCCCGGTCACGACGTAGATGGTGTCCCTGCCTGTCGGTGCTTCCCCTTGAATCCTTTGTTCCAGCTGGTTCCAGACTCCGTCATTGAACCTTGTCTGCCATTGTGGTGCCTGGTTGCTGTGATAGAATGTCTGCTTGTTTGCTCCGGTACAGCACTGTCTGTCGCCCGATGCTATCTGATGCCCTCTGCTGTATGGACTCGGGACTCCAGGCGACTGCCACCCGGAAGGGATGGCCGGATCGTCTTTCCAACTGCCTTTTCTGCCGACATCCCCTCCCCATACGGTTTCGTGCATGGCGTATGCCACCCAGAGAGCCGCTTTCTTGTCCTTGTCGAAGAGGAGTGTGTAGTTCCTGTATTTCCTGCCGTTATTGGTGAAAGTATGCGTTACTATAAGCCTGCCGGCATCATTAGTCTCGCAGACGTAGGCGTATGAGTTGCCTTCGGTTTCGCTTACTGTCCTGCTGTATGCGACATCTTCAGGCAGAGCGACATCGGCATGCGGCACTTCCCAGTTGACCAGCCACCCGTTTTTGTTCCCGTCTTCATTGATTCCGTCAGGAATTTCAGTCTCGCCGCCTTCTTCTCCTTCGTCAGGATTGCCTTCATCCGGATTGTCGTCAGGGTCATCAGGCTCCTGGCCTGCGGAAAAATTCTTTTTATACAGGGTGATTTCCTGGACCGTTCCTTTGTAACATGCGAATCTCGGGCTGCTCGAATTCCACATGAGCCGTCTCGAGGTTTCATTGGAGTTCACGGGCATGATATGGATGTCTTCACCGGATGAGATTTTCCAGATGTCTGTGCCTGCTGAAGGCGATTCCGATGTATTCCGGAGAAGTGAGTTCCCCGATCCGCTGTATCCGATATAGCCGACTCCCGAAACATAAATGCTGTATCCGGCCCCTTCTTTCCGGATGATGCTTCTGTATCTGTCTGCAGTCTCTGCCGGTATCCCCTGAGAGGTCATGTCGTTGTACAGATCGACAGTGCTCTGCCCGTATTTGTCATCATCCCAGTCATTGAATACCTTAATGCTGCTGTTGTCCGTATAAGTGATGAGGTAGTCCCCTTCCCAGTCTGCAGGAGCGGCAGTAACTTTCATGTAGAAATACTCGGAAATATCTTCTCCCGAACCGCCGCCTTCTCCAGGCTTCATCCCGTCCGGGTCAGGAACACTTCCTTCACACCCCGGTGCAACAGCCATAAATCCCGCCGCAGTCAGTGCGGCAAATACCTTGAAACAAATTTTCATCTCTTCCTCTTTTCAATATAAATGGCGCAAGCGCCAAATATACTCAACTTATCCGACAATACTTCACAGGATTGATATTTATCCGCAAAAATATTTTTTATTTTCAATGTATTCCGTGCTATTATGCCTTACTGTATGCCGCTTCCACTTCTACATGTCTGCAAAATACCTGTTTTAATGAGGAAGGTGACAGTTTACGGATAATGCCGCACTGTTTATATCAAGGGAAAATTTCTACCTTTGCGGTCAAGGAATATCAAAGCATGAATTACGCGGGCATTATCATCGGCTTAGGCACTTTTTTGATCATCGGAGTCTTCCATCCTATAGTCATCAAGGCTGAATATTATTTCGGGAAGCGTTGCTGGTGGGCCTTTCTGCTGGCTGGAGCAGGTGCGGCGGCAGGCTCGCTCTTTATCAGCAACATCATCGTCTCCACCCTTGTCGGAGTGGTCGCTTTCTCCTGTTTCTGGTCCATCCTGGAGTTGTTCGAGCAGGAAAAACGGGTGGCCAAAGGCTGGTTCCCGCGCAATCCTAAACGGAAACGGTAGTCAAGATAAGCGCTTCATTCTCAGTATCGGGAACGGATTGCCCTGGTCATCGGTGCTGGCGCGTACGGATGCCTCCCATATCCCGAGCAGCCCGGCTATGAATTCCGGGCTCCTGGCGTCTTTTTCAATGTTTGTTGTCCTTATATAGAGGCTGTTGGCGGAGGCGCTCATCTCGTTAATTCTTTGTACGGTACTCCTTCGGCGTGCATCCGACTTCCTTTTTGAAGAAGCGCTGGAAATGCTGCGGGTACTGGAAGCCGAGCATATCGGCAATCTGCTTTATGCTTGCATCTGGCTCAAACAGGGCGTTCTTGGCCATTTCAATGATTTTCAGATGTATGAGTTCCCGGGCCGTCTTCCCTGTCTCTGCCTTTACCAAGTCTCCGAAATAGTTTGGTGACAGGCATATCTTGTCTGCAAAATATTTCACCGTAGGCAATCCTTGCTGCTCGGCCATGCCTGACTCCCAATATTCGTCCAGCAGCCGTTCGAAACGGACAAGGACATTGCTGTTCAATTCCTCGCGGGTGATGAACTGACGTTCATAGAAACGCATGCAATAATTGAGCAGCACCTCGATGTTGGAGATAATCAGAGGCTTGGAGAACTTATCAATCGGATGATTCAGTTCGTTGGCTATCTTGGACATGTAGTCCTGTATGACCATGCGCTCATCCTCGGACAGATGCAGGGCCTCATTGGAAGCATAAGAGAAGAATGTATATTGTCTTATCTTCTGGGCCAGGGGAGTCCGGTGCAGGAAGTCCGGGTGGAACAGCAGTGCATCGGCTTCAGGTGCAGGCCCGTTCTCTATGCGGTGAATCTCTACGGTCTGTCCGGGCGCAAAGCATACCACCGTCTCATCGTCGTAGTCATATTTCGTCTTTCCGTAATTGATGGTGCATCCCACGGTCTTTTTCAGAAAGAGGGCGTAAAACCCGAAAGCCATCCTGTGTGCATCCGGCTGGTTCTCCCACCCGTTGAAATGCACGACGCTGACCAGAGGATGCTGTGTCCGGAATCCGAAAAACCGGTTGTATTGTTCTATCGTGTCTGCTTTTATGATTTCCATATCTGTGTCTGTCATCTGTTGATAATGCAAAAATAAACTTTTTGGTATTCAAATTGAAGTCTATGGATAATTATCCGTAATTTCTGTACTTCTATCCGTTTTACGGGTACGCCTATATTCTCTTTAAATCTTTTTTGCCCATACGGATACTTTCTACTTAGTTATTCAGACTCCTGTTTTTACCATCGCTCTATCTTCAGCCTTTCAAACAAATCTTTTCTAAGCCAGAAAACCGTCTGTTTTCTGTCCAAAACTATTATTAGCGGATAGCGTCCGTGGTTATGCGAAATTACTCCGTCAGATCAGGCAGAGAGTGCTGCTTGCACAACAGCGCGCGATTTATGCCGCCAATGAGGAGATGCTGCGGATGTACTGGGATATTGGCGGAATGCTACAGCAAAGTCAAGACGCTGATGGTTGGGGCAAGAAGACTTTGCAGCGGCTGGCGGTGGATTTACGAAATCAGTGATTTCGCAATTAGGCAGCTGTAATTTCACTCTCCCCTTAAATGCACGATAAAAAAGAGTTGTCCATAGTTGAGTATGCTATGAACAACTCTTTTGTGTGTTTCCTTTTCAGATTTTCCGACAATCAAAATGCAGACTTCATACAGTAAGCCAATGCCACCGCACATTCAATACAGAAGTGATGGTAACGAAGTTTACAATTTAACACATCTTTATCTACAGTTTCCACCCGGAAATGCTTTCCTGTATTTCCCACAAATGGGCGTAAAGCCCTTCCTTCCGGACAAGCTCGTCGTGCGTGCCTTCTTCCTTTATCCGTCCATTGTCCAAGACGATTATCCGGTCGGCATTCTTGATTGTTTTGAGTCTGTGGGCAATGGCGATGACAGTATGCCCTTTGATGAGTGCATCTATGGCTTTCTGT
>JADILX010000096.1 GCA_017695025.1 Candidatus Cryptobacteroides excrementavium | reverse complement strand
GTCGAGTCCGCCGTATCCGATGTCATAGCCCCATCCGTCACCGCCAAAGATCCACTGTGAGCGAGCCGGGATGAAATGTCTGTAGACAAGGAGTGACTTGCAGATGTCGCATCCGCATTCTTCCATCATAGGAACGAGTGCATCTGCAACTTCGCGTGTTGTCTTTGCGTCATCCTTGTTTTCAAGCCATTTTGTGAAAAGGGCTTTCATCTCGTCCGAGCAGCATGAACATGCAAGACCTTCCTCCATGAGTTTGGCAACAGTCATACGTGCCCTGTCGGAGCCGAGTTTCATTCCGAGCCCGAATTCCGCATTGTCCTCGAAGAGGGAGTTGGCCCATGCCGGCCCGTGTCCGTTGGCGTTTGTGCAGTAAGGAGATGCCGGGAAAGATGCACCATAGATAGAAGAACATCCTGTGGCATTGGCAATCATCATATGGTCACCATAGAGTTGTGTGATGGTCTTGATATAAGGTGTCTCACCGCAGCCTGCACATGCTCCGGAGAATTCGAACAGAGGCTGTGCGAACTGGGCGTTCTTCACATTCTGGAACTTGTTCTGGACTGTGTCCTTGTATCCGATGTGCGAGTGCAGCCAGTCGAAGTTGGCCTGCTCGTGCTCCTGGCTTTCTGCAGATACCATGACGAGTGCCTTTTCCTTTGCAGGGCAGACGTCTGCGCAGTTGCCGCAGCCAGTACAGTCAGCAGGGGATACCTGCATGGTGAAGGTGTATTCCTTGAACACAGCCTTGCCCTGGGCTTTCTTGATGCCGGCCGGGGCTGCGGCTGCCTCTTCTGCTGTCATGAGGAACGGACGGATGGCAGCGTGAGGGCAGACGAATGCACAGGTATTGCACTGTATACAGTTCTCAGCCTTCCACTCGGGCACCTTCACTGCAATACCTCTCTTCTCGTATGCTGCAGTGCCGTCTGGAATAGTGCCGTCAGCACTGTCCTTGAATGCGCTTACAGGAAGAGTGTCTCCGCACTGTGCATTCACGACATCAGCGATCTGCTTTACGAATTCAGGCGCAAGCCTGTCCTTGTTAGGGTTCTCGAACTTGGCTGTGATGTCCTTCCAGTCAGCAGGGATTTCTACCTTGGTGTATTCTCCGCCTCTGTCAACAGCAGCGTAGTTCATCTTCACGACATTCTCGCCTTTCTTGCCATAACTCTTGTCGATGGCTTTCTTCATGTATGTCACGGCATCCTCGTAAGGGATGATACCGGTAATCTTGAAGAATGCCGACTGGAGGATAGTGTTTGTCCTTCCGCCAAGCCCGATTTCAGCAGCGATTTTTGTCGCGTTGATGATGTAGAGTGAAATGTTTTTCTTTCCGATTATGGCCTTTACATTGTCAGGGATTCTCTTGAGGGTCTCCTCTTCATCCCAGAGACTGTTGAGAAGGAGGGTGCCGTTCTGTTTGATGCCTTTGAGTACATCGTACTTATGAAGGTATGAAGGCACGTGGCATGCTACGAAGTCCGGAGTAGATACGAGATATGGAGCCTTGATAGGGGTGTCTCCGAATCTGAGGTGCGAGCATGTGTATCCGCCTGACTTCTTGGAATCGTAGTCGAAGTATCCCTGGCAGTATTTCTGTGTATGGTCACCGATGATCTTGATGGTGTTCTTGTTGGCACCGACAGTACCGTCTGAGCCGAGTCCGTAGAACTTGCACTCTGTTGTGCCTGGCTTGACGATGCTTATCTCCTCTTTTACAGGGAGGGACTTGAATGTGACATCATCCACGATACCGATTGTGAAACCGTCCTTAGGCTCTGCGAGTTCAAGGTTTTCATATACGGCCACAATCTGTGCAGGAGATGTGTCCTTTGAGGAAAGACCGTAGCGGCCTCCGACTACGAGAGGAGCGTTTGCCTTGCCCTGGAACAATGTCTTGATGTCGAGGAAGAGCGGCTCTCCGAGTGCCCCAGGCTCTTTTGTCCTGTCCAGTACAGCAATCCTTTTCACTGTTGCCGGGAGGACCTTCATGAAATATTTTGCTGAGAACGGCCTGTAGAGGCGTACAATCATCAGACCGTATTTCTTGCCCTGTGTAGCGAGGTAATCGATGGTCTCTTTCACTGTCTCTGTGACAGAGCCCATGGCTACGATGACATTTTCTGCATCAGGAGCACCATAATAGTCGAACGGACGGTAGTCCCTGCCTGTAGCCTCGCTGATTTCTCCCATGTATCTTGCAACTATGTCAGGTACAGCGTCATAGTACTGGTTGCATGCTTCGCGTGCCTGGAAGTATACGTCACCGTTCTGGGCTGTGCCGCGTGTCACAGGTGCGTCAGGATTGAGGGCTCTCTCCCTGAACCTTGCAAGGGATTTGGTGCTTATCATGTCCCTGAGCACGTTCTCGTCGATGAGTTCGATCTTCTGGATTTCATGTGAAGTGCGGAAACCGTCGAAGAAGTGGAGGAACGGAACACTTGATTTGATGGCTGAAAGATGTGCGACTGCAGCCAGGTCAAGCGCTTCCTGTACGGATGCAGATGCAAGCATTGCAAATCCTGTCTGGCGGCAAGCCATCACATCCTGATGGTCTCCGAAGATTGAGAGTGCATGCGATGCAAGTGCGCGGGCCGAAACATGGAATACTGTCGGAAGCAGTTCGCCGGCGATCTTGTACATGTTAGGGATCATCAGGAGAAGACCCTGTGATGCTGTAAATGTAGTGGTGAGGGCACCTGCCTGAAGTGAACCGTGCACTGCTCCGGCTGCACCTCCTTCACTTTGCATTTCGGTAACTTTCACTACCTCGCCGAAGAGGTTCTTCTTCCCCTGGGCTGCCCATTCGTCGACATATTCAGCCATTGTCGAAGACGGGGTGATCGGGTAGATTGCAGCATGCTCACTGAAAAGATAAGCCATGTGGGCGGCTGCATAGTTACCGTCACAAGTGATGAATTTTTTTTCGTTTGCCATAATCGTTAATGTTTATGTAGTTTTGTCATGTATTGCTTGTTGCCGTAAATATCCTTTTCCGTCTCCGTTTACGCGGAAACGTCAACATGCAAATTTAGTTAATTTTTTGTAAAACAGCCCCTTGTTTTCAGTATAATTTGACATTAAAATAAGCAGTTTTTGTGAAGTTTAGTAACTGTTTGGTATTCATGTTGTTGTGCTGATGATAAAAATGAAGACGGCCTTCCGGTCGTCTTCATAATGATTATTCTGTCCGTATGGAACTGGCGTGCTGAAGCCGTCAGAGTGTAGTTATGCCTTCGATTGTGACATCAGCGCCTGCAATTTTCTTCACGAGACCCTGAAGTACTGTCCCCGGTCCGATTTCCATGAAATATCCGGCTCCGTCGGCAACCATGTTCTTCACGGTCTGTGTCCATTTGACAGGTGAAGTCAACTGTGCAAGGAGGTTTTTCTTGATTGTGTCAGGGTCAGTTGAAGGGAGGGCTGTCACGTTCTGGTAGACAGGACATACCGGAGTCTTGAATGCTGTAGTCTCTATGGCTTTGGCGAGTTCTTCGCGGGCAGGCTCCATGAGAGGGGAGTGGAATGCTCCGCTGACCTGGAGGACAAGCGCTCTCTTTGCTCCTGCGGCCTTCATCTTTTCGCAGGCTTCGTTTATAGCCTCGACTTCTCCGGAGATGACGATCTGTCCGTCGCAATTGTAGTTGGCAGGGACAACTACACCGCTTGTGCATTCTTTGCACAGGTTCTCGACAGTCTCTGTCGGAAGGGCGATGATGGCGGCCATTGTCGAAGGCTTGATCTCGCAGGCCTTCTGCATTGCCTGTGCCCTGATTGAAACGAGTCTGAGTGCATCTTCAAAATCCATCGCTCCAGCGGCTGCAAGGGCTGAGAATTCTCCGAGAGAATGTCCGGCCACCATGTCGGGATGAAATCCTTCATAG
>JADILX010000095.1 GCA_017695025.1 Candidatus Cryptobacteroides excrementavium | reverse complement strand
CGTCTGATGGATATCGGATGCTACAGAGGAATCCGTCACCGTCTTGGACTCCCTGTCCGTGGTCAGAGCACCAAGAACAACGCCCGTACAAGAAAGGGTAAGAAGAAAACTGTTGCAAACAAGAAGAAAGCAACTAAATAACGGATGAATTATGGCAAAGAAAACGACAACAACAAGCAAGAAAAGAGTTGTAAAGGTTGACGCTTATGGCGAGGCCCATATTTCATCGACCTTCAACAACGTGATAATATCTCTTACCAACAGTGTAGGTCAGGTAATCAGCTGGTCTTCTGCTGGAAAGAGCGGCTTCAGAGGATCCAAGAAGAATACTCCGTATGCAGCGCAGGTAGCCGCAGCCGATGCAGCGAAGACTGCTTATGACCTTGGTCTCCGTAAAGTTAAGGCTTATGTAAAAGGCCCTGGTGCAGGACGTGAGTCCGCCATCAGGACAATTCACGGTGCAGGTATCGAAGTCACAGAGATCATTGATGTAACTCCAATGCCACACAATGGCTGTAGACCTAAAGGCCGTCGTAAAGTTTAATTTTTAACTATTAAAAGTATAAAAGGAAAGTTACTATGGCAAGATATACTGGACCAAGAACTAAGATCGCACGTAAATTCGGCGAGCCGATTTTCGGGACTGACAAGGACTTCGAAAAGAGGAATTACCCTCCGGGGCAGCACGGCCTTGCCCGCAAGCGCAAGAAGACTTCCGAGTATGGCACCCAGCTGAGGGAGAAACAGAAAGTCAAATATACATACGGCCTGCTCGAGAGGCAGTTCCGTAACCTTTACGAAAAGGCTTCCCGTATGTCAGGACAGAAGGGTGAGAACCTTATCCTTCTTCTCGAGTCCCGTCTTGACAATATTGTATACCGTCTTGGATTCGCTCCTACAAGGGCAGCGGCAAGGCAGCTTGTCTCACACAGCCATATCACCCTTAACGGGAAGGTATGCAACATCCCTTCAGCTATTGTGAAGCCTGGTGATGCTGTCGCTGTGAGGGAAAGGTCAAAGAGCCTTGAGGTAATCCAGAACAGCGTGGCTTCCGCAGCCAAGTATTCATGGCTTGAACTGGATCCGAAGAACCTGAACGGCAAGTATCTCAACGCCCCTGTCAGGACCGAGATCCCTGAGACAATCAACGAGCAGCTTATCGTCGAATTGTACTCCAAGTAGTAGTTAACACCAATAAAAAGAATAATATGGCAATCTTAGCATTTCAGAAACCAGACAAGGTGATAATGCTCGAAGGCACCGATACCGTCGGACGTTTCGAGTTCAGGCCGCTCGAGCCTGGATACGCCCAGACTATTGGAAACGCTCTCCGCAGGATATTGTTGTCTTCTCTGGAAGGTTTTGCTATCAATTCGATCAGGATCACGGGTGTGGACCAGGAATTCGCTACCATACCCGGCGTGATTGAGGGTATGCAGGACATCATCCTTAACCTCAAGCAGGTAAGATTCAAAAGAATGGTGGAGACTGTGGACTCTGAGGTGGCAAACATCGTTATCAGCGGTCAGCAGGAGTTCACCGCAGAGGATATTTCCAAGGGATTGTCTTCTTTCACGGTGTTGAATCCTGAACTGCACATCTGTTCTCTTGAGCCGTCTGTGAAACTCGAGATTTCGCTATCGATCAACAAAGGCCGCGGATTTGTACCGGCTGACGAGATGAGAGATGAGAATACACCGATAGGTACGATCCCTGTCGATGCCATCTACACTCCGATCAAGAATGTGAACTGGACTACAGAAGACTGGCGTGTCGAGCAGAAGACAGACTACGAGAAGCTGACCCTGGAGATAGTTACCGACGGGTCGATTTCTCCGAAGCTGGCTCTTCAGGAGGCTGCCAACATCCTTATCTATCACTTCAGGCTCTTCACTGACGAGAAGAAGATCTCTCTCGAGAGTGCTGTGGAGTCAGAGTCAAAGGAACTGGATGAGGAGTCGCTCCGCATGAGACATCTGCTCCTGACCAAGCTTTCGGACATGGGGCTTTCAGTCAGGGCATACAACTGCCTCAAGGCTGCCGATATCGACACATTTGCCGACCTGGTTTCATACTCGAGGGCTGAGCTTATGAAATTCAGGAATTTCGGACGCAAGTCCCTCAACGAGATCGACCAGCTTGTAGAGAAGATGAAGCTCTCGTTCGGAATGGATGTCACCAAATATAATATTGAACCAAAGAAAAAGACCGTATAAAATATGAGGCACAATAAAGCAATCAACCACCTTGGCCGCAAGAGTGGTCACCGCAAAGCCTTGCTTGCAAACATGGCCACATCTCTTATCATGCACAAGAGGATAGAGACTACTGTAGCCAAGGCCAAGGCGCTCAAGATGTATGTTGAACCTCTCATCACCAAGTCGAAGGAAGATTCAACACACTCACGCCGTATGGTATTCAGCTATCTGAAGAATAAATATGCTGTCACAGAGCTGTTCCGCAATGTAGCTCCTAAGATTGCAGAACGTCCGGGCGGATATACACGTATCCTCAAGACCGGCTTCCGTAAGGGGGATGGCGCTGACATGGCTCTTATAGAGCTGGTTGACTTCAACGATGCAGCACTTGCTTCCACAGTCAAGAAAGAGACCAAGAAGACAGGTACACGCCGCAGCCGCTCAAAGAAGTCAGCCGATACAGCAGCTCCGGCTGCCGAGGCTGCCCAGACCGTTGAAGCCGCTCCGGCTGAGGCCCCTGCAGCACCGGCTGAAGAGAACAAGGCAGAATAACCAGATAAATATTCTTGAGAAAGGCGACATCCGCAAGGGTGCCGCCTTTCTGTATGTATACGGGCCTTCCCATGAAAGCACAGCTACAGGTAATCCGTTCAAAAACATGCAGAAAGTTAGGCGGCAAGCGTTTTTTTCCTAACTTTGAGGATGACGATGTGGATTATGGGCGTCAAATAAAACGGACTTGATATGCAAAGAGAGAATTTCGGCAACCGTTTCGGTGTGCTTGTCGCTATGGCAGGATCGGCTATCGGCCTGGGCAACCTGTGGCGCTTCCCCTATATGGTGGGGGAGTACGGCGGGGCAGCCTTCATTTTCGTTTACATCATTTTCTTCTTCCTGCTGTGTCTTCCTATCCTGATCGCGGAAGTGATAGTCGGGCGCAGAAGCCAGGCCAATGCTTTCGGGGCATTCGGGAAACTTGCTCCCGGAAGCCGATGGAAATGGGTCGGGGCTCTTATGGTGCTGACACCTGTCATCGTGGTGTCGTACTACAGTGTCATAGGCGGATGGTCCGTAGATTATTTCATCAGGGCATGTATGATGGATTTCTCTGCGGCAGGCGGCCCGGAAACCGGATTCGGGGATATATTCAGCAGTTTCATATCATCTGTATGGCCTCCTGTAATCTGTCATACTGTGTATCTGGCCCTGACTGCATCTGTGGTGCTGGCTGGAGTGAAAGGCGGAATCGAGCGCTTCGGGAAGGTCATGATGCCTGTGCTTTTCGTGATAGTGATTGTCATAGCGGTGCGCTCTGCCACTCTGCCTGGCGCAAAGGACGGGCTTGTGTGGCTGTTCAAGCCGGATTTCTCCAAGATAGACGCATCAGTCTGTGCCGCCGCTCTCGGGCAGGGATTCTTTTCCCTGTCGGCAGGCTTCGGGATAATGCTTACGTACGCTTCATATATAAGCAGGAAAGAGAATATAGCAGCCTCGTCGGCATACACTGCCGTCTCCGACCTGATTTTCGCGATAATAGCAAGTTGCGCCATCATGCCGGCGGTATTCTCATTCGGTCTTGATCCGCAGGAAGGCCCCGGGCTAGTCTTCGAGACACTGCCGTTCATCTTCTCGAAAATGCCTCTGGGCGGCTTCATATCGATACTTTTCTTCCTGGCGCTTATCGTGGCAGCACTTACGTCGTCCATCTCGCTCTATGAAGTGGGCGTGGCTTATCTGATGGAAGAGAAGAAGATGAGCCGCAGGAAAGCCGTTGCAGTCATTTTTGTCATCACATGGGTGCTCGGGATTCTCTGCTCGCTGTCTTTCGGACCACTTTCCGGAGTCAGGGTGTTCGGTAATACACTGTTCAACTTTTTCGACAAGCTGTCCGCCAACTGGCTCATGCCTCTGGGTGCCCTGCTGATTGTCTTGTTCGTGGGATGGCGGATGGACAAGGCTGATGTCCGGAATGAGTTCACCAACGGTGGGGCTCTCCGCACCAACCGCCGTATATTCGGTGCAGTCTATTTCCTTATCCGCTTTATAGCTCCAGCTGCGATAATCGTGATATTCATTTCTATTCTTGTTTCTTGACAGATTTGAAATTAAAAAATAATGAAAAACATGAAAACGATGTTGGTAACTCTGCTGGCTGTTTTGTGCTTCACAGGATGCACCCAGCATGAAGAAAGAGCTTTTATTGACAGGCTTATGCCTGCGCCGAAAGGAGCCGGGTTCGCTATGCCAGGATATTGGATCTGGGGATCGAGTGTGATAAAGGGTGATGATGGGAAATATCACATTTTTGCCGATATGTGGGCTGAAGATCTTGGTTTCGGTGCCTGGGTCACCAATACGGAAATCGCCCATGGAGTCTCCGATACTCCTGAGGGACCGTATGTATTTTCCGATATGGCCCTTACCCGCAGGGACGCAAGGTATTTTGACGGATGCTCGGTGTTCAATCCACGTGTCATAGAGTTCGATGGAGTGTATTACCTTTATTATGTCGGGACTACTTACGATTTTCCCGTGCCTGAGCCTGGTGTCGAATGGGAAGATGACTGGTTTGAAAAGGCATGGATGAACAAACGTATAGGTGTTGCTCGGTCCGAATCTCTGTATGGTCCATGGGAGAGAATGGATCATCCTGTCATCAGTCCGAGACCCGGATGTTGGGACGCTTCGATAACGAGTAATCCATCCCCGGTAGTCAATCCTGAGACAGGAAAAATCTTGCTTGTATACAAGTCTTCACCGGAAAATTCACAGCCTCCGCTTCTGCTGGGGGCAGCGGAAGCAGACCATCCGCAAGGTGAGTACAGACGTCTTTCCGATGGACCGCTTTTCAGATTCGATACGGATGAGATGCTTGCGAATGATGTAGAGGATCCTTTTGTATGGTGGGCGGAAGATCATTATGAACTTGTAATGAAAGACAGGTTTGGTCATATCTGCGGAGAAGACGGTGGCGGTATCCATGCCATATCCTCTGACGGGATACACTGGAGTCTCTCCAATCCTGTCAAGGCATATTCGCGGACAATTCAGTGGAATGACGGTACAGTCTCTCGTCAGGCAAATTTTGAACGCCCTTTCATCCTGTTCGAGGACGGTGAACCGGCATATCTTTTTGCCGCTGTAGGGACTGGACCATCGCCATGGAACTTCGAACGTACATGGAACATGGTCATCCCGCTGAAACATTGACCGGCAGGATTTACAATAAATCCATGTTGTTCCATCATGCCGGCGGTATTCTCATTCGGTCTTGATCCGCAGGAAGGCTCCGGGCCGGGGAGGGGACAGGGAAGCATGGCAATACCTCAACGGGAAAACGACAATAAAACGACAATGGCGGCAGGGTCTAATCGGGCGTTTTTGCCGCTTTTTTTGCCTGTTCCCGGCACTTTCTCCCGTTGGATATTTGCGCGATGTGTGGAAAGAGACCGGATTTGACGCCGTTTTTGGCCCCGGGTATGTTTTTAAAGGACAGGGTATTGAGGCAGACCCACATCAGCTACTATGAACACACGCAGGAGAGGTTGAAATGGAGGGGTGAGATTAGGGTGAGGCCTGCTTTTGGTTTGGCCTTGGTTCCGTCTGGTTATGCTTTGGTTTGCATCTGGTTTTTGCTGTCTGTTGAGGTGGGCAATTGACGGGAATTATCGTGGCAATATCTTGGCGTTTGGGTTTTTGCCGACAGGAGGCAGGCAGCTACCTTTGTGCAGGCAAAGATTTCACTTTGGGGGCGAACCTGTGACGGGCAATCCCTTTTTAATACCCGGATTTTGAGGTTTTAGGTCATTTTGTGGCTCTGTCGTAGTGATAGCGCATCGTCATTATCTCAACCTCAATATCAGTTTCTTTTACACGGTAAACAATCCTGTGTTCCCGGTTTATACGTCTTGACCAGCACCCGGACAGGGCATATTTCAACGGCTCTGGCTTTCCTGTTCCAGTATACGGGTGTTCTGTCATATCTTTCAGTAAAGCCGTTATTTTCTTGATTATGGCAGTATTTCCCGACTGTTTCCAATACTCCCAGTCGGTGCGTGCTTGCATAGAAAAGACCAGACGGTACATGTCAAATGCGAGCCAGGAAATCCTCTACCGTTTCCCCGTCTTTTTGTTTGAGGGACTTTCCGTTGTCCAGCTCGTCAGATGCACGCTGTATCGCTTCCATTGTTGCAGGGGATTGCATGATGTATTCAGTTTCCTTCATGGCGTTGTATTCATCCATGGAGATAAGCACGGCGGCGGTGCCGTTTCCACGGTTTATTACCACCGTGTCGGTGTCGTTTATTACCCTGTCAAGGTATGCACGCAGGTTCTGTCTGAACTCAGTAAAGTTTGCCGTCTTCATTGTATTTGTCCTTTTGGTGTACTTAAATCGGTACAAATATAATGCTATTTTTTGAAAACAAAAGAAAGAAAAAGAGCAACAAGTGTAAAATAATTGCATGCTGACTGATAGTTTCAAGAAGATGTAACCGTCATATCGGACAGGCCAAAAACAGGCTTTTTGGCAAATAGTACACCTCGGTAAAAATTAAATCCCTGTTAATCAAGCGATTAGCAGGGATTTTGGGTGCTCCGGACGGGGATCGAACCCGTACGGGCATTTCTGCCCAAGGGATTTTAAGTCCCTCTTGTCTACCAATTCCAACACCAGAGCCACTGGTGCGCAAAGATAAGAAAAACATCTCAATTCAGGACGAAAAGAAGGAATAAATAGTTAAATTGCATGATATTTCATCAGAACGGTGATACAGTGATTTATGGAAACAAGTATCGAGAGGAATCCTTATTACATTGAGGCGATGGATTTTATCCGGACGCATGATTTGAGCCTCCTGGCGGCCGGCAGATATGCCATAAACGGGGACAACCTTTATCTGAACATTGTCGATGCGCAGATGAGGCCGTCCGTTGAGGCAAGGCTTGAGGTTCATGACAGGTATATTGATGTGCAGGTCCCGCTTTCTTGCCAGGAGACGTTCGGGATCAAGTCAAGGGCGGAGTGTACGGAACCTGACGGGTCAATGGATACAGAAAAAGATATAATGTTCTTCAATGATGTGATAGACACGTTTGTGAATGTCAGGCCCGGAGAGGTGATGGTGTTCCCCCCTGATACCGCCCATGCTCCTCTGATAGGCGAGGGGCATATCCGCAAGGCTATCTTCAAGGTCCGGGTCTGCTGATTCCTACCAGAAGAATGTGGCGGAGAATCCTGTCTGTACGGTATGGACAAGAGGCTTCTGCTCAGTGAAGGTATAGGCTTCATATTCCGCAAAGGCTTTCAGCTTGAAGTTGTTCCCTGTGACAATGGACAGGGCAGGACCGGCGATGAGGTCTATCCCGTTGCCGGCGTGGTGCCATGCGTAGCCGAGCATGAGCCTGGTCTCAAGCTCCAGGATGCGGGCAAAAGGCCACTGCCAGAATCCTCCGACAGCGAAATTGTACATGTTGGAAGACTCTCCTGATTTGAAAGTCATTGAATTTGCGCTGGTGCGTACTGCAAGTCCGCTTCCGGGGTTGAGCGGAACATGTATCTGGAGTCCTGCAGAGCTTCCTCTGTGGGGGATGAGGGAGGGCTGCTTTCTTGAAGCAGGGAAAAACCGGTAGCCGAAATAGATTCCGGCTTCATAGTGCCTCTGCCCCGGGTCGTACGAGAACCCCGGATCGGAGTATGCTTCTGTAAGGTACCTTTCCTTGAATATCTTGTCTGTGATGAAATATCCAAGCTGCGTGGCCGCTATGCCTATTATTGCACCTCCTATGATATCGCTGGCCCAGTGCCGGTCGTTCATTATCCTGCCCAGAGCCGTGGCCGTGGCTGCTGCATACGAGCCGAAGCTGAACCACGGGCTGCGCCATCCGTATTCCTTATGGAGCATGGTGGCTATCATGAATGCGGTGGCCGTGTGTCCGGACGGGAACGAATTGTCCGAGGTGCCGTCGGGGCGTGGCCTTCTGGCTGTGTATTTGACCCCGTTCACAAGTCCGGCCATGATGGCGGCGGAGAAGGCATCTGACACCAGCATCCTTCCCCAGCATGTGCGGCTTTCATATCCTGCCGCCTTGAGCCCGGCAAGGACAACCCCCGGGACATACTGCAGATAATCGTCATAGGTGGAGGAGAAAGACGGCATGGCGTTGTACCTGAGCTGGCGGATGCCCCCGTCAAATGAATAAGTGCCGGCTGACGGCCCTCCGTATGACTGGACGTACTGCGCCATGAGCCGGGAGGAGAATGAGCAGGCAAGGATACCTGTGCAGATTATGTATATGCAGAGAAGTTTTTTTGACATGGCTGCTGATTTTCAGGCCAAATATAGTTATCCTTAATTCCGCAACACTATTACAAATATAACTTTTTAAGTACCTGAGCAACAAAAAGTTGCTCAGGATTTTGCCATGTCAGATTTTTCACCTATCTTAGTGTTGCAAATCAAAATATGTATCAAAC
>JADILX010000009.1 GCA_017695025.1 Candidatus Cryptobacteroides excrementavium | reverse complement strand
CAGTATGTCACCCTGTCGGAAGGCGGTGAGAGCGACCGTATCGACATCCGCAACGAAATCGACTGGCAGACCACCGACGCCCTGCTGAAAGCCGAATTCCCTCTCTCCGTATCAAATCCGGAGGCTGTCTACGACCTCGGCGTGGGCTCTGCAGCAAGGGGGAACAATGTACTTACCGCATATGAGGTCTATGCCCAGCAGTGGGCCGACCTTACTGACAAGGACGGAAGCTATGGCGTATCTGTCCTCAATGACAGCAAATACGGGTGGGACAAGCCGGCGGACAATACCATCAGGCTCACTATCCTGCACACCCCTTCTACAAAAGGAGGATACGCATACCAGTCGAGACAGGACTTCGGCCACCACGAGTTCACTTATTCCATCGTAGGTCATGAAGGCGATTACAGGGACGGCTGTACTGTGGTCAAGGCCGAGCTGCTTAACCAGCCTCTGAAGGCCTTCATTGTCCCTAAGCATAGGGGAGACCTCGGGCGCACCTTCTCATTCGCCGATGTCACAGGCGGGAGCGTGGCTGTGAGGGCCCTGAAGCATGCCGAAGACATGGACGGATACGTGGTGAGGCTTTATGAGACATCCGGAAGGGGAGAGACCGCCGGTACTGTAAGGTTCGCTTCGGACATACTGGAAGCCAAGGAGCTCAACGGGAACGAGGACATCAAGGGAAGTGCCGATTTCAAGGGCAAAGAACTGACGTTCAATGTCGGGCCGTTCGGGATGAAGACTTTCTTCGTCAGGCTCAAGGACTATGGAAAAGAGGTCTCCACGGTAAAATCCGTGCCAGTCGAACTTCCGTTCAATGCAAAGGCCGCATCATACAACGCTTTCCGCTCTGATGCCAATTTTGACGGCAAGGGCAATTCCTATGCTGCCGAGCTGCTTCCGGAGACCTTGATCTATAGTGGAGTGGAATTCTGCCTCCAGGATCCTGTGGCGGAGAATGCCCTCAAGTGCAGCGGCGATACCATCGCCCTTCCGGCAGGGAACTACAACAGGCTCTATATCCTTGCGGCCTCCACATCCAGGGATATGAAATGTACATTCAAGGTGGACGGTACGGACTATCCTGCTGTCGTCCCTTATTATGGCGGCTTTGTCGGACAGTGGGGCCATACAGGCCATACGGAGGGTTTCCTGAAATCTGCGGAAGTGGCCTATGTGGGCACCCACAAGCACAGCATTATCAAGAATGCCGACCTGCCGTATGAGTTCACATATATGTTCTGCATCGGGCTTGACATTCCGGAAGGGGCGCAGACACTTGTCCTGCCGGACAACCCTCAGGTAGCCGTCTTTGCTGCCTCTGTAGCCTCCGACAGGAACAACCTTGCCGTCCCTGCATCCGACCTTCTCCGTGTCAGCCTTCCTGAACCGGAGGCCGGTGAGGCGCTGGGCTCTATGGGCAACCTGCTGGAAGGCAAGCCTGTAATCGAACGTACCGGCCAGGTCAACCAGTCAGAGCGTGCTGAGGCTGCCATTGACGGTGACATTGCCACCAAATGGTGTGACATCAGTGATGCCAAGCCGAAGTATATCACTGTCGACCTCCAGAAGGATACCCGGATCAAGGGGTGGTCCGTGATGCATGCCGGCCTGGAGTCCCTTGACTACATAGCCGAGGAGTACAGCCTTCAGGTAAAGGCAGATGGCGAGGCGGACTGGAAGACAGTCGATACCGTTTATGAAAATACCGAACTTGAGACGGACAGGCTTCTGCCTGAACCTGTCACCGCCCGCTATGTAAGGCTCTCCCTTTCAAAGCCGGACCAGAGTGAGGGCAATACCGCCAGGGTATATGAGTTCGTCGTATATTAGGCTCTAATGGCCTGGCATATAATAATAGAGGGTGACCCCGGCGGGGTCACCCTCTTATTATATGCTACATACAGGAAAGCTCCAGCCAGCGGTTTTCCTTTGTTTCTATTTCTGCAAGTATTGCCCCGATGCGCAGGGAGGCTTCCTGCAGCTGACGTTCGGCGCGATCAGGGCAATCTTTTCGCCCTCATTGATATTTAAGCCTATATGCTCGAATAGATATTGATCACCGGTCCAGGCGGCTTTTCAACTGCGCTGTGTGCGAGCGTGTTACCGTGACTTCTTTCCTGTCTGGTGTGCAGAGAACAAGCGAGAGCCTGTTTTCCGGCAGAGGGAGAATGCCGGTGACACTGTCCAGGGAGACAATGCACTGTCTTGAAATCTTCATGAACCTTTCAGGGTCAAGCTGTGCCGCGAGTTCATCGAGACGCATGTCCAGGAGCCCTGACGAACCGTCCTTGAGATAGACGGTGGCATATCCGAACTCAATGCAGATGCAGGCTATATTTTCTGTCGGCACTACCGCTATCGAGGCTCCCCGCCCTATTAGAAGCCGCCGTCGCCAGGATTGGGTGCCACTGCCCATCTGGGCGACGGCAGCCTGAAGCACAGAAATGGACAGGGGGGTGTGGAATCTGTCGAACTTCTCCAGGGCTCTGGATATCCCTTCATCGGTGACAGGTTTGAGAAGGTAGTCGATACAGTTGTATTCGAATGCTTTTATCGCATATTCGTTATACGATGTAGTGAATACTACTGCAGCATCGGTCTTGACGCGGGAGAAAATTCCGAAACTGAGTCCGTCTTCAAGGCGGATGTCCGCGAATATCAGATCAGGTGAATTTGTCAGGAGAAACCCGACAGACTCCCTGATATTTCTGGTCACACCCTGGATTTCGGCATCAGGACGTATCTGCCGGAGTTTGCGGACAAGGAAATTCGCCGGCATTGTCTCGTCTTCTATGACAAGTATCTTCATTGTATGTCCTCCTCGTATATTATCGGTATCCTGACAGAGAATGTACCCTGTGCAGATTCCACTTCTATATGTTTGTTGCAGTAGAAATCATAGAATGCGTCAAGATTCTTCAGTCCGATCTTTTCTGACGGGACAGGATCCAGGAGCGGAATGATATTGTTTCTTACTGTGACATACTCTCCGTCTGAGCCTATCGTGATAGAGAGGGGGCGTGCAGATGAGTGTGCGTTATGTTTCATTGCGTTCTCTACAAGGGTCTGGAGTGACATGGTCGGAATGTGGCCATCCAGGCGGCGTATTCCGTCGCCGATGACGAGGCTGACTTCTCCTGGCTCCGGCCGGAGAAGATCCATGAACATTTCCACGGACCGCACTTCATCCGAGATATGCGCCAGATGCCGGTTCCTGTTACGGAGCATATACCTGTACAGCCCTGTCAGTCTGTTCATGTATCGTTCCGCTTCCGTAGGGTCGATGTATATCAGTTCGGAGAGAGTGCTGAACCTGTTGAAGATAAAATGCGGATCTGTTTGCAGCGCCAATCTGTCAAGTTCCGCTTTCCTCATTTTTCCCTCCACTTCCCGCAGGTTGATTATGAGCGCATTGCTGAAAAGAAGACTTGCAATCACGGTAGTGGACAGCACATCGGAAAACAATGTCTCAAGAAACACGGTATCAGAGTCCGGATACAGGAGACGGTAGAAAGTCGCCATCAGGCAGGATACAGCCAACACGAAAAGCACAAGTGTCACAATGTATTTCACCATGCTGCTTTGCGAATAGCCTTTCCTGAAGAAATGCCAGATGGCCCAGTGGCAGTATAGTATGGTCGCTTCTGTCAGGAAGACCGTCTCGAGGAAAATCTGCAGCAGATTCATCAGATGGTCCGTAAAAGTGGCTTCCATGAAGAAATCCGACCTGAAATTCAATGACAACCATATCAGTATATTGACTGATGTGGTTGTCAGTATCATCACGGTATGGAACCCCTTTTTCTTAGTGAAGATGAATCCATACCGGTCCAATATGGTATTTTTCCCTGTCTTGTTCATCAGAACTCTATCCCGATTGAAATCTTTGGCATCGCCTTGGCTCCCGTGGCAGGTCCGGTGCCATAGAGGAACACGGATGCTCCTACAGAGAGGTCAAGTCCGACTTTATGGTTGAATGTCCAGTTCCATCCTATGTGAGGGTCAAGCTCGAATGCTTTTTGGAAAGCATTTCCGGAAAGGTCCTTGAAAGCTATGCAGTAACCGGCCTGAATGCCTGTAGTCGGCGTGCTGTTTTTCTTCAGGAGATATGCCTTGTAATCGGCATACAAGTGCCCGAACGCCGGAATCTCGCCTACAGGTGCCGTGAAGAAACCGATTCCTGCTCCGAGGTAGTGATGCCCGTTGAACATATATCCGTGCGAGGTGTCCAGGCCCAGGAAGACGAGCCTGTCCGTAAGTGATACACTTCCTTTGTATCCCGAAGTCCTGAAAAAAGGCAGGTCTCCCGAAGTCTTCCCTTCCGCCGGTTCTGTATTTCCGGCAAGAAGGAGTGCCAGGGCCAGGAGGATTGTCAGAACATTTTTTTCCATATTCTTCATAAATTGACTGTAAATATATGAAATTACTTTTGTTTGATTAATCTAAGGCCTTTGATTGAGCCATTATGTTTAGCCGCAACTCTTATTTCACCTTGAATTAGTTCCGGAGCCTTAGGCTTTTGCCCAGAGACATGTTTTATCCAATTCTCCCAACCCTTTGGTAAATGCGAAGTCGGAGTCTTTAGACCGATAATCATATGCAAATCGGAATCAAATGTACTTTGTAATATTTCAGCATTTTTCCCCATTTTCCCATATGGATAGATTACTGTATACAT
>JADILX010000094.1 GCA_017695025.1 Candidatus Cryptobacteroides excrementavium | reverse complement strand
AAGCATATGAGATCCGGGCAGGCCACAGCCGGACAGTCATAAAGGCATCGTCATACAACGGGTTCCTTTATGCGATAGAGACCATCAGGCAGATGCTCCCGGTGGAGATATACGCAACAGACCCGGCACCGGACAAGGACTGGAGCATACCTTGCGTCACAATAAAGGACGCCCCACGGTTTGCCTACAGGGGCCAGCATCTGGATGTGTCAAGACATTTCTTTTCAATAGACGAAGTGAAAAAAGTCCTGGACATGATGGCCATCCACAAGATGAACGTACTCCACTGGCACCTTACAGATGACCAGGGATGGAGGGTAGAAATAGACAGATACCCTCGTCTGACAAGTGTAGGCTCCATCAGGAAAGGGACTGTCGTCAAGAAAAACTGGGACCAGTATGACGGCATACCATATGGAGGCTGGTACACCAAGGCCCAGATAAAGGACGTGATAGCATACGCTGCAGACAAGGGTATAGAGATCATCCCTGAGATAGACCTGCCGGGACATATGCTTGCCGCCCTTACAGCCTATCCGGAACTCGGATGTACAGGAGGCCCTTATGAAGTCTGGGGAAGATGGGGTGTTGCAGATGACGTGCTCTGCGCCGGCAACGAAGAGACAATGGTATTTCTCGAGAATGTGCTTGCAGAGATAGCGGATCTCTTCCCTTCCGATTACATCCATATCGGAGGAGATGAATGCCCTAAGGTGCGCTGGGAAAAATGCCCTGTCTGTCAGGCTAAGATAAAGGAACTCGGGCTCCAGGATGACGACAGGTTCTCTGCCGAGCACTATCTCCAGAGTTATGTGATGGAAAGGATGGAAAAGTTCCTTGCCGGGAAAGGGAAAAAAATCATAGGCTGGGATGAAATCCTCGAGGGGACTCCTGGCCCAGAGGCAACAATAATGTCCTGGAGAGGCAGCGAAGGAGGCATCAAGGCTTCCCAGATGGGGCACGACGTCATCATGACTCCTAATTCCCATTTCTATTTCGACTACTATCAGGCACCAGACCCGTCTACGGAGCCGTTCGGCATAGGCGGATATATCCCGATAGAAAAGGTGTATTCATATGAGCCTTATACCGACGAGATGGACGACAATGCCCGCAGCCACATCCTCGGGGTACAGGCCAACCTCTGGACAGAATATATTGCTGACAACGCCCACCTTGAGTACATGCTGTATCCGCGGCAGGCTGCACTTGCAGAGGTCCAGTGGTGCCAGCCTCAGACAAAGGACTGGGAGCGCTTCCTCGCAAGCCTGACGCATGAAGTGGCCATATATGACCTGCTCGGGTACAAATATGCCACCACGGCATTCCAGATCATAAGCCAGACACGGCTGAACAAGGACAGGCACTGCGTGGAGGCTGTCCTGACCACACAGGGAGATGCCCCGATACGATATACCCTCGACGGGACAGAGCCTGGACACGAATCTCCTCTCTATACGGCACCGGTAGAAATCCTTGGGGCATGCACTCTCAAGGCGAAGGTGGAGAGAGACAATATGAACACCACTGTCTACACACAGGATTTCGTGGACAACAAAGCCATAGGCAGGGAAGTGACCCTGCTTTCGCAGCCACGTGAGAAATACAGGTACGGGGCACCAGACACATTTGTGGATGGCATACGGGGCGTCTTCCAGTACAGTTCAGGACAATGGGCAGGCTGGTTCGGCGAACCGCTTGAGGCCATGATTGACATGGGAGGAGAGCAGACATACTCTGCTGTCACCCTTGGGACAATGGTCATCAAGGACGAAGACGTATTCCCTCCGCTCAATGTGACTGTCTGCACCTCAGATGACGGAAAGACATTCACTGAAGCAGGCCGGCTCGACATACCGGAAGAGACAAGGGCCAACCCTGACGGACTCCGCGAATACACTGTCGACTTTCCGGAGACTTCCGCAAGATATCTGAAAATCTCCGCAAAGACAGTGGAAGCAATGCCTTCATGGCATGGCCGCGCAGGCACTCCGGGCTTCCTCTTCGTCGATGAAATCATAGTAAAATAGCAGGCCTGGTCATCCGGCCGGACAAAATTTTCAGATGAAAAGATTTCTGACACTTATTATTGCCGGGATTGTGTGCGCAAATGCCGCATTCCCGGCAAATTCCATTGAAAAGGGGCGGAGGCTCAGGATTGTGACCTACAATGTCGGGGCCTTCGGAAAAACTGATGAGAGCGACATACGGACTGTCGCCGGAATGATAGAAGAACTCGGGGCTGATGCCATCGCCCTGCAGGAGACAGACAGTTGCACAGCCCGTTCAGGACGGGACACGGCACAGGTCGAACTCTTCTGCAAGGAAATGGACGGCAGCAAAGATACTGCCGGATGGCAGCCGTTCTTCGGCAAGGCCATGCCCTTTGACGGAGGCGCATATGGAGTCGGAGCCGCTATAGCCCCTCACATCAGAGTCATCAGGACACATTGAACATATCTTTTGGAGAAACGCCCTCTTTTCGCGGCATCTCACTCATGCCTCATTCTCCTTCTCATTAAGCAGTTCCCAATAGCCGGTCTTGTTGCTCCCGTGGCGAGAGATAATGCCGGCATTACGCAGCAAGCCGATGTGTTTTCTGACCATACGGTCTGAAATCCCCAGATTGTTCCCGATTTCAACGGCAGTAACATACGGATTGCCCTTGATATTTGCAAGGACACCCCATGTCGTATCGGAAAACTCAGGATGAAGCGACTTCAGTTTATCAGGAACTTTATCAGGAACTTTATCAGGAACATCTGTCATCAGTGGTTCTCCTTGATACTTCTTCAGCGCATTAAGGATTTCGTTCAGCATAAAATCAATAAACGGACTGCTGTCTGCTTGTTGCGTACTTGATTCTATCGCCTCGTAATATAACTGCTGGTTGGCATATATCAGATTCTCAATAGGGAGATGCTCGAATACCGGATTGAGACGTCCTAATATGAGAGACTGCCATAAACGCCCCATCCGCCCGTTCCCATCACAAAACGGATGGATAAACTCAAATTCATAATGAAATACACAACTGCGTATAAGAAGATGGTCGGGCGCATGCTTCAGCCAACGAAACAAATCCCCCATAAGTTCGGGTACGCGCATGGGAGGTGGAGCAAGATGAACACATCTGTCACCTTCAAATACGCCGACTCCACTGCTGCGGAAACATCCAGGATTATCCACCAAGGTTTCCATCATCACCCCATGTGCTTTCAGGAGATCTTTCATGTCAAACGGATTTAATGATGGATATAGTTCATATGTCCGTATGGCATTCTTTACTTCTTGTATTTCCCTTAGCGGTGCCACCACATGCTTCCCCTCCAATATGTCATGTACCTGGTTTTCCGACAGACTATTGCCTTCTATAGCGAGCGAACTGTGGATTGTCCTGATCTTATTTGCTTTCCGCAGGCGTAGTCCATCTGCCTGTTCCATGCGTATGGCGTACCGTTCTATCTGTGCCGATATTTCGGCAACAAGGCTGATTGCCCGAGAACTCACGGTAAATGGCGGAACATATCCGGAAGACTTTCTCTTGCTCATAATTTATCCTCCTCTAATCCTGCAATTATTTTATCTATTTCCGAACGCAGTTACTATGTTACGTGTTGCGTTTATCTTACAGTCTGTCAAGAATCTTTTTTGCTGCATTGACGGCGTCCGAAGCCATGTCCGGCATGTCTCTATCAATGACATGCCGCCTGAGCGCATCAGCATCCGGAAGGACAAAGAGGGAAAGGGCCTTCTCAAGTCTTGCCATCCCGGCCTTGTTGCCTGTACGGATAAATTCCTCCCGCAGAGCCATGATCTTCCTGTATGCCGTGATGCCGGCCTTGAGCCTTTCGAACCTTATCGACGACAGGCCTCCCGGATATACAAGATATGTGTCGCCGGCAGCCCAGGCAGTGAAACGGCTGTCGTGCATCGGGTCTCCCGGCCAACTGTTGAATGCCCACCGGAGATAGCCGTCAAGATCCCTGGCAGCAATATACCATCCTATCCATTCCGCTTCGGCCGGATAACTGAAAGTAAATGTGTTGGGCCAGGACTCAGAACAGCATGTATAGTATGTGGTGACTTTCCCCTCTGCCCTGCGCTTTGCAACAGACCCGTCCGGGTAACTGTCCCATACCGGTATGCAATAATAGTCCAGCACATCCAACAGTTCCTCGTGGCAATTGCCCTCAAAGGCTATCCTGAAGTCCGGGTCGGCATTCTTTATCACCGCCACAGCCGCAAGCATATCTTCCATAGGACGTTCGTCCATTGCAATCATGGTAATGTCAAACCAGCCTTTCTCCCTCAGATGCCCGGCAAATGAACGCAGCATCCGAGTCCAGAACTCCTCGTATTCCCTGTCTCCAGGCGAGGCATCCAGAAACCGGAAGGAATTGCTTGCCTGGTCAAAATATTGGAAAGACAGTTTCCATGGCACCATCGAATAGCAGTTTATCTGGCCGTCAACACCAAGGGACATCATGAACTCCACCCACATGTCAAACACCGTGTAGTCAAACCACCATGTCCCGTCCGCTTTCCGCATCCATGTCACCATGCTCTCGAACGGGTCGTATGTCTGGCCATTCCATGGCTTGTGGGTTATCGATGCTGTTATCGCCTTGCCGCCGGCATCCGCATACAACTGCATCACCGGCCGCATCAGGGCGAAGTGTTCAGGACTGAAAGGCGCCACGCCATGATATCTGGCCACGGCATAGGGGTTCTGCCACAAGTCAAGATGGAAGGGATTGTCCTGCGGAAGAGTCCTGCCGCTGACACTCAACGAGAATTTCAATGATGCTATTTCTTCCTTCCCGTCATATACCATGACACGGCCGTCATATTTTCCGGCCGGAATGTCTTCCGGGACATCCACAGTAAGCCATATGGGCTGCACTGAATTCTCCGGCACAGCCATTATTTCTGTCAGATGGTCTATCGGATCAGCGACATAAGAGGAGTCGAAATCTGCTTTACGCCTGTATCCGCAACCTCCGCTGCCGTCCCTGTTGAGTTCGTCCGTCATCACATAGCCGACAAAACCAGCACGCACGGCAAAAGACTCCGGAAGATCTGCCAGCGACACCGACAATGAATCTATACTATGCCCGGCCCCCGTACAGACAACTGCCTGAGCCGGCACAGACTCCCCTCTCCATACCCTCATAGAAAGAGCCTGCGTCAAAGGGCACTCCCTGACAGATGCACTCTCCCGTGGATACCGCACATCCGTACTGCCCCATCCTGCAAGCACAGCCGGCTCCTGGGCCTGCTTCAGAACAGAAGAAGACACTGGCAGCGGCATAATCAGGAAAAACAGGACAGGGCACAACAACGGAAAAATCCTTTTCATACTATCGGCAGTCATATATCAGAAAAATTTTTTAAATATACGCAGAAGCCGAGTGCAATGCAAGTTTACTTGTAATTGCCGAGGCGCAACAGTATATGTGGCCGAAAGGATAAATATAGATGGTATCAGGAAGAATAATACATGAAAAAAGGCGGCCCCGAACGGACCGCCTTTCCTATAATTACGAAAACGGATTAGTCGTTGAGAGAGAATCTCTTGAACGCAAGCACCTTGGCTTCCTTGTCTACGCCTGCAAGGAAATCCTTTACGGATGTCTTGCCGTCTCCCATCTGATACTCCTGCTCCTCAAGAGTGTTCTCCTTGAAGAACTTGTTCAGACGGCCATTGGCGATGTTGTTGATCATTGCCTCCGGAAGGTTTGCAGACTTCTCTGCTGAGACAGTCTTGATAATCTCACGGGCTTTGTCTGCCTGCTCCTGAGTAAGCCAGCCTTTGGCTGTGTTGGACTCGATGTGAGCCTCGCTGTCCACATGGGCAGGATTGATACCGGCTTTGTTAAGGGCGGCATCGACAGCCTTCTTCACGAGTTCTTCCTTGGTCTTCTCCACTGCTACAGTCAGTTCATTGTCGATGACATTCTGTGGCACTGACTCTTTGTTGACGGCTACAGGGTTCATTGAAGCCACCTGCATGGCGATACCTTTGCCGACTTCAGCAGGAACTTCCTTGTTGAAAGCCACGATAGCGCCGAGTTTGCCGTTGATAGTGTGGATATATGATGAGATATAAGGAGCCTCGAGTCTTGCGTAGTAGGCAAGTGAATGCTTTTCACCGGTCTTTCCTGTCTGCTGGGTGACAGCCTCCTCGACTGTCTGTCCGTCAGCGAGCGCACATGACTTGAGGGCTTCTGCATCCTCAGGGAAAGAGGCCATGGCTGCATCAGCGATAGCCTTGGCTACAGCCTGGAATTCTGCATTCTTGGCCACGAAGTCTGTCTCGCATCCGAGACTTACGAGAATGGCCTTGCCACCGTTGACCTCGGCAATGACAGCACCCTCTGAAGTCTCCCTGTCAGCCCTTTTGGCTGCAACAAGTTTTCCTTTCTCGCGGATGATCTCCTGTGCTCTTGCATAGTCACCGTTTGCCTCAACGAGGGCCTTCTTGCAGTCCATCATGCCGGCTCCGGTCATTTGACGCAACTTCATTACGTCAGCTGCTTTAATTTCCATTTCGTCCAGAAATTTAATTGTTAATACCTTTCAGAAAGCATTATTCAGCCTTGGCTTCAACTTCAGAAGTTTCGGCAGCGGCTTCAGCGGCAGCAGGAGTCCCGGCAGGCACCTCAGCGGCAACTTCCTTTACAGGAGCGGCCTCTTCCTTTGCCTGAGTCTCAGCAGGAGCGGCTTCTGCGGCAGTCTCGGCCTTAGGGGCCTTACGTGCACGAAGTTTCTTTCCTGCAGGAGCCTTTTCCTCTGTCTGCTCAGGAGTCTCTTTCTCCTTCTCGACCTTTCTCTCGTTCAAGCCTTCTGCAATGGCACCGCATACAACATCCATGATGAGGGCTATGGATTTTGCCCCGTCATCATTGGCCGGAATCACATAATCAATCGGTGTAGGATCGCAACAAGTATCAACCATGGCGATAACCGGGATGTTGAGACGGTTGGCCTCTTTCACTGCATTCATCTCTTTCTGTACATCGACTACAAAAAGTGCAGACGGAAGACGGCTAAGGTCTTTGATAGAACCGAGGTTCTTCTCGAGTTTTGCCCTCTGACGGGTAATCTGGAGACGCTCACGCTTTGCGAGAGTGTCGAACGTACCATCTTCAATCATCTTGTCGATGGTATTCATCTTCTTGACAGCCTTGCGGATAGTCGGGAAGTTGGTAAGCATTCCGCCCGGCCATCTCTCTGTCACATATGGCATGTTGACAGTTGCAGCCTTTTCTGCAACAATGTCCTTTGCCTGTTTCTTGGTAGCGACGAAGAGGATCTTGCGTCCTGAACGCGCAAGTTGCTTGAGCACGTTTGACGCCTCTTCAATCTTTACTATACTTTTATGCAGGTCGATGATATGGGTTCCGTTTTTCTGGTCGAAGATATACGGGGCCATTTTCGGATTCCATTTTCTCGCCAAGTGTCCGAAGTGGACACCTGCATCAAGCAGTTCCTGGAAATTTGTTCTTGGCATTGTCTTATGAATTTTACTTGTTCATTAATTCCCTTCAGGTTTTTGCCGTTTCCCTGTCGGGCTCTTTTCGTCAACCGGAGAGCAGCGGCCTTGCCGGTCTCGCCGATTTTCCGCAGTCACGGCAAACTCAGGCAGCCTGTGCGGGTTCACACCCGCCCCATGGGTCCCGAAATTTTATCCCGGACTGTGCTTTTCTGTAAATCAACAGATTGTAACGATTAACGTTTGCTGAACTGGAAGCGCTTGCGTGCACCAGGCTGACCAGGCTTCTTTCTCTCGACTTCACGGGCGTCACGTGTAAGGAATCCTGCGGCCTTGAGAGTTGCGCGATAAGCCTCTCTGTCCACCTCGCAAAGTGCGCGTGCGACGCCGAGCCTCATTGCCTCTGCCTGACCTTTGATTCCGCCTCCGTCAAGATTGGCCTTTACGTCAAACTGAGCCACAGTGCCTGTAACTTCAAACGGCTGGTTCACAATATAACGGAGAGAATCTTCAGCGAAGTACTCGTTGATGTCACGTCCGTTGATCGTGATGTTGCCTTTGCCAGGCACGAGATAAACGCGAGCGACTGCTGATTTACGTCTTCCAAGGGCGTTTACTTGTTTCATGCTCTGCTTAAATTTCGTTTAACTTGATTGTTTTTGGTTGCTGTGCCTGATGCGGATGCTCGCTGCCCTCGTAGAGGTACAGGTTGTTGATGAGCTTGGCACCAAGACGGTTCTTTGGAAGCATGCCTTTGACAGCCATCCTTACCAGTTCAGTGGGTTTCTTGCGAAGAACCTCCTTTGGAGTGGTGAACCTCTGCCCTCCCGGATAGCCGGTATGGCGGACATACACCCTGTCAGTCATCTTCTTTCCAGTGAGTCTTACCTTGTCTGCATTGAGCACGATGACATTGTCACCGCAGTCCATATGCGGAGTATAACTCGGCTTGTTCTTCCCGCGAAGAATAAGCGCGACTCTGGAAGCAAGACGGCCGAGCACCAAGTCGGTAGCGTCGATCACGACCCACTCTTTCTTGATATCGCCGGCTTTCAGCGATACGGTCTTGTAACTCTGTGTGTCCACTGTCTTGATCTTTAAATGGTTAATACTAAAAAATTGCGACCCTCTACACTACATAGAGGGGCGCAAAGATAACAATAAATTCATTCAGAACAAAATTTTTTGCCAGACAGGCCATCCGACAGGCACTCAGGCCACTCCGACAGGGCCGCAGGCGGGTCTGCAAGGCAGATCGGGACAGGCCGCAATACAGCCGTTCCCGCCCGGAGAAGACCATCCGGGAAGAACTGTCCGGGTGAAACGAAAGGAGGCCAGCCGCACAGGCTGCCCTCCCGTCAAAAGAGATCATTGTCGAGCACATACGACATGAATGTATGAAGTCATCGGTTTTCCATCAAAGTTCTTCCCCAATGGCAATATGTTTTTCTATAGTGACAATTTGAGGAGATATAATCTTATTCCGGAAACTGGACCATGCTCCATTGCATATCTGGAGACCAATGGCTTTCTCCCTGATAATTATCCCATTTGCTGTCATCAAGGACATATCCGGTCAGATTATTTCCATTGGAAGTATAATCTCTTATGACATATCCATCCCCGTCGTCCAGTTTCCAATATGCGACAAGGCCGTTGGAATCAGGAGACACAGAATAGAAATGGCCGTCTGCATTTATTTCGTCCCCGGAAAGGGCCCTGTTCCATACCCGGACTTCGGACATCATGCCGCAGAAGTCCCTTGTATTGTCGTACGAACGTCCAAGGTAGAACTGCTGTACCACATCCGTTTGCCAAGGATTGGTATATGTTTCCGTCAAGTCTATATCCTTGGTATTCTCATTCATTGCATCAGATGCTGCCACTTTACCGTCCTGATAAAGAGTCACTGTCTTTGCTATCCCGTCAAAAACCACGGCAATGTGCGTCCATACATCAGCAGGCAAATCGATTGATGACTTAATATTTATGGGATTATTTTCAGCATCTACATATACGACTTCCCATTCCTGATAATTATCGGTATTGTCACCATGCCGAATAAGGAAACGGGCCTCGATACCGAACATAGAACCGATCCAGTCCCCATCCCATTGGGTCCTTTCACCGGTTTTAGAGACAAAGTCCGCATCATGTTTTACCAGCATTTCCACTGTGATGGTTTTGCCGAATTTCATGACTTCCGGCTTGGCCCAAGAAGCCGTGCCGGCATAATGCTTTTTCATATAAGCGACATACCTTTCCCCAACCGGGTCCTCACCGCCTTCCGGCTTGCCATCCTGGGAGACGGAGACAGTGACAGGGTCTGCATCTGGATATGTGACAGTCACAGTTGCCTCGCGGGCCTCCTGCGTATCATTTGCAAGATATTTGAACGACATCACGGCTGTTCCGGCAGATGAACCGGATTCTGCCCCGGTATAGGACAGCCACTCACCCTCCTGCCGGATTGTAGCGCCAAGTCCGTCTAGTTCCAGACCTCCCTGCACAGACAGGTCTACGCTGAAAGTTCCCGCTTCATATCCAAGTTCCACAGGATTGGACGAGGTCACTTCAATCACCGGAGTCCCAGGGTTCGAATCCTGCTTTCCCGGGCCCGTATCATCTTTCTTGCAGGCTGCCAGAGCCGCCAGAGTCACAGCCAATAAAAACAACTTTTTCATGACACAAATAATTATCTAAAGTATGCTGATTTAATCATCCGGACATCCTGACAATGCCAAACGGAGCCGGAGAGTTACTGCTTTCCCCTATCCCGGCTCCGCCTCCGGAGCAATTCCGGAACTGCAGTTTTACAATGGTGTATCCTGGTCTATTCTCCCGTAAGACTGCCGCCGATGGCAATCGGCACCTCTATGGTCTCAAACACCGGACTCGAATAGTCCGTAGGATTGTACCCGTTAGGAGATGAATCATTAAGGTCACCGTTCAACTTGTAGTAAGCCACAAGGCCTGGAGTTGCAGGGTCGACACTGAGCATGTTGTTCTTGATCTGGTCTGCCGTACGGACAACATCCCAAAGCCTTACTTCTGACATATAGCCATAGAATGGGCGTGTACCCCACTTGAACCTCGGTACCATACCGACTGAGAAGCCATAGTCGGCACTGTTGGCCGTAAGATCAGCCGACATGGTAAACGAAGCATTGATCACCTCTGCTCCGTTTACATAAAGATGGCCATCACCGGAGGCATTACATGTAAATGCCACATGATACCATTTCCCTGTCGATATAGGATTCCCCGACCAGGTCATCTCTGACTTTCCGGCAACCTGCAGGATATCTTTCGGTACTGTTCCGCCTCCGGCGTCTCCGATACGCATAATCATCACGCCCTCGCATCCCATGATGGTATTGTTGTTCCCGAATGACGAGACATTGATGATAGCCTCATATGTCACCTCATTGAAAACATTCAGAGGCGAAATAGGCACCTTGAAATAATTGTTCGAGAAACGTGCAACATTTGTTATCTTCACCGGTGTGGTGATGATGAAATAGGCGATGTCAGCCCCGTCGATAACAGGTACATCTCCCGTATTGACTCTTATCGGAAGCAGACAGGTCTTGCCGGAAATCGCATCCAGCCCTGTCATGTCGACCTTGACAACACTGGCATATACATCCCCCGCAGGGATTGTGGAAGTCTCCACCTCAAGGGCAGCGGTCGGGAACATCACATATTCTTTACCGTATTTCTTGTTGTATGTTTCTACCACACTTTCATCGGCAATCGAATATGTCACATTGACGTCCGAAGAAGTCTTCGATGTCAGACGGGCCTGCAGGTCAAGTGTCATCTCGGTCACATCATCTCCGACTGTTATTGTGCTTTCCACATTCTCGAAATAGACTTTCGGAGCCAGAAGTTCCGCCTCCTTGTCCTGACAGCCGGCAGCGAAAAGGACACCGAGACCGGAGACCGCAGCAATTTTCAATATACTATTGTTCATATCTCTCTTTTTTTACTGTTCACTCATTTCCTGTCCCTTCCCCGCTCTGCGCCGCCTTCCATTCATTGAACACACGCTGGTTCTCCTGGATTGCCTTGCGCATCCACTTGTAGTCAGGAGTATTGTCATAGTCTTTCTGGAAACGGTAGGCGCCTACACCGCCCTTGTAGCCTTTAGTCGGCATATAAGAAGCATGTCCCATAATATATCCTCCAGTCACCGCAAATTTTTCAAAATTCTCGCACAGGATATATTTCTCAGGAGTGTCGCTATAGATGCTTCTATAACCACCGTATGCCTGTTCTATGAAATAGTCTATGTATTCAGGACATCCGCTTTCAAAGACAGACATGGAGCCGTCTACGCACAGGAGTTTGTGCCCCTTGCCTTCAGGGTCACTCATAGGGCCGATATACTTGCCCATCTCCTTGACAAGGTGCACTATCAGTTCATCCTGATATCTGTTCCCGGCAAGAGTCCCGTCAGCATCGTTAAAGCCGCTTCCCGGCTCCCAGTCAATGTCGAAGCCATCCCATTCGTTGACTACGAGAGAGTCGCAGATAGCCTTGGCAAAGCGGGAATGTGCCGCCTTCATCTTCTCGAGGTCTGTCAGGTCATCAGACGTTATGCCCCAATATGCCCATCTTGCAATTCTTTTTTCATATTCAAGCCGTGAATCATCCCATCCCTCAGCCTCAGCCTGTTCATAGAGAGGAGCATATACCGAATCCGGAGTCCTTCCTTTTCCAAGATAGGAAAGCAGGCTCACCTCGAGCAGTTTGATACCTTTTTTCTTCTGTACGAACTCCTTGTCAGCCTTCTGCTCCGGAGTAATCTCGAATCTGCCCGGAGCACCGCTCCACATGGAAATGATATCCATACTGTCAGGCACAGAAGTCAGGTAGCCACCCCTTGAAGCCCCAGTCGGAGACCAGTCAGAGAACCATCCGAAAGCAACAGGACGGCCGTAGTTCCACATCTGGTCCTTGTAGGCACGGAGACTGGCATAATAAGCCTCGCTCTCCGCATTGTTCATCGTGTTGTAGCCTCCGTTATGATCCACCTCTATCTTCTCAACCTCTGTACACGAGAACATCATCATCCCGGCAAGAAATGCCGGACATATAAGAATCTTAGTGAATTTCTTGTTCATATTGCATTTGTTCTTTTATATAAACTTCTCTGATTACCGTATGACGGGCATCATATTATATGGAGACCGTCAGCGGCAGTCCCACCAGAGACGGGATGTCGGCTCGTCGAGACCTTCTTTGAGCATGCCTACTGCTTCATCATAATTGGCAGCATCTTCTGCCGACTGCCGGAAACTCTGAGGATATATCATCCTGCGGATACCTGTAGTCAAAGGCACATCCGGATCTGCCGAACCACCGTCAATAGGATTCAGTTTAGGATATCCCGTCCTTCTCCATTCCGTCCAGGCCTCCTGACCGTTAGGATACATG
Organism: Candidatus Cryptobacteroides excrementavium; assembly: GCA_017695025.1. Lineage (GTDB taxonomy): Bacteria > Bacteroidota > Bacteroidia > Bacteroidales > UBA932 > Cryptobacteroides > Cryptobacteroides excrementavium. The sequence continues at coordinate 21,127 of JADILX010000094.1, read as the reverse complement.
GCTATCCATTTCTGTATCATTATCTTCTCAAGTTTCTCCTCGTCTGTACCGCTGAACTCCGTAGTGGCTGTAGTCGGCTGCTGGGCACTGTAGCCGCCGATAGATACCGACTGAGGAGTCCGGCCTGAAGTCAGATAGGTGTTGATATCCGCGGTCACATTATTCTCCTGGAATGACATCTCGATGCCCTGCTGATACAGGGATGCGGCATCCCCGAACTCAGGCCATGCGAGAGCAGCCTCCGCACGGAGGAAATACACTTCCGACGCCTTCATCCAATAGGTAGGTGTAGCATTCGTCATGTTCGGCAGAGAATAATCCGCGAAAGCATTTGCATGTGACGCCGGAGCACCAGGAGGGACCGGTGCATATTTCTGTCCATCGTAAGCCGTAAGGGCTGCTGAAGAAGAAGAGGTCAGCATATAGGCACTTAAACGCGGGTCGTGATAGCCGTTAAGATAGGCATACATTGATGTACATGCCCTGGCTTCCTTGTAACTTTGGGCACAATGTGCTATATTGTTGACAAAAGTATAGCCTGCCCCGACACTCATCTGGGCAGCATCGTCCGCCGCAGTCATGACTCCGACAGAATGGTTCAGGGCCTCCCCGACCCACTGCTTTGATGTCGCGTCGTCCACAAACCTGAGTCTCATGGCAAGACGGAGCATGAGGGAGTTGGCATATTTCACCCATTTCCTGGCATCTCCTGCATAGACCGCATCATAATTTGCAGCCACCGTCCCTCCGGCCTCGGCAAGCGGAGTAAGGGCTTCGATAGCAGCCTTGAGATCTGCAAACATGGCATTATACACGTCTTTCTCGCTGTCGAACGGTATCACGAGAGCCATATCTCCGACATGGGTATAAGGGATAGGCCCGAAAGACTCGAGGGTCTTGTGCCATGCCGAGATCTTCAATATCTGCGCAAGGGCAAAGACTGTCTCGTCTCCTGACTTCTCACTCTCCTGCTTCACCTTTTTCCAAGGAGAAAGCAGTTCAGTATAAGAATTCCTGTAGGTCGCAGATATCCAGTCATCAATAAGATAATATGACAAGTTGTTATTGCCTGAAGCCCATGTATTATTCTGGGCAATATATCCGCTCCAGCCGTCCGCCGAAAGCAGATAGGCAGTCTGGTACTGGTTGATGATTTCGGTACCGTCAGCCTGCGTACCCACAGGGAAGACGAACCTCTCCATAGTGGTGATAGAGGCTCCCATGGTAATGCCGTCCATGGCACCCATCTCGTCTGTCATCTCATACGGGTTGGTATTGATCTCCTCATAGTTGCAGGATGACAGCATCAGCAGGGACAAGGCTCCGGCGCATACCAATGATTTATATAGGATCTTTTTCATGTCTCTTAGAATTTAAATTTGACGCTGACAGCATAGCTCCTCAGGCTCGGCTGCATGAAATAGTCGTTGCCCTGTCCGTATGTACCTGTGGATGGGGTAAGTTCCGGATCATATGGGGCCTCGCAGTAGATCATCCACGGGTTGTTGGCTATGAATGTGAGGGTAAGGCCCTTGAGCACATTGTTGAACCACTTGTCCGGGAATGTGTAGCCGAAGGTAACCTCCTGGAGACGGACATTCGTCGCACTGTAGAGATAGTACCCGGAGGTGTGGTATTCTCCTGTACCGACCATCTGATAATATGTCTTGGCATCCACTCGCCCCTGTCCTGGAAGCATCACGCCTCCGGCCTTGCGGGCTTCCCCGGAAGCCTTGGATACCCCATAACGGTCCAGGATAGCCTCTGTCGATGATGTAACGACGCCTCCGACACGGGCATTGATAAGGAAGGTGAGGTTGAATCCCTTGTACGAGAATGCATTGTTCCAGCCGAGGGTGAAGTCAGGTGTCGTCTTCCCGAGGTAGACAGGGTTGCCCGGCTCAAGAGAAAACGCCCCGTCTCCGCCTATCTCCACAAAGCCCTGGCTGTCCTTCTTGAAGAACGTATCGGCATAGATGTCATTGATGCTGCCGCCTTCCTTGAGGATCACCCGGCCGCCGTCTTTCACCACTTCAGGGATGTTGATCGGCTCAAGGCTCATGTCTGTCTTGTAGTCATGGACCATCTCCTTGATCTCGTTGACATTACGCGAGAAGGTGAGCATCGATGACACATAGAAGTCCTTGAACGTGTTGCTGTATCCCAAAGAGGCCTCCCAGCCACGGTTCTCTACATTACCGGCCTGGAGGTATATCTGCTTGTAACCTGAGTATTCCGGAAGTTCACCGAGGAATGTCTGGTTGTAGGTGTTGGATTTGTACCATGTCACCTGGGCACGCAGGTTGTCCCAGAAGCGCATCTCGACCCCGACCTCGTATGACCGTGTACGCTCGGCCTTGAAGTCCGTGAACGGATAGATGCCTGTCTCCTGGATGATACCGCCCACGACCGGGGTTGTGACTGTCCCAGGGGTAAGCCCGGAGGTCGATACCGGTGCACCGACTTCGGTATACGAGCCCCTGACCTTCAGGTAGGAGAACCAGCGCGGCATGTCCACCATCTCCGAGATGATGGCTGAAAGGCCCACTGACGGATAGAAGAAGGACGGGTTCTTCGTGTTGACAAGACGGGAGTTCCAGTCGTTCCTTCCCGTGAGCGTCAGATAGAGCATGTTCTTCCAGCCGACCTCGATGTTCGCAAAGACAGCGTTGTTCCTTACACGGCTGTCGCCATTCTCCTCAATGGAACGTGCTCCGGAAGCATCGATGTTACCAAAAGAGAAGAGGTTCGGCACGAGCATCAGGGGGCCTCTGTAGCCTCTTGTCGCTGCCCAGTAGTTGGAATAACTGTAGCCTATGTTCGCTGACAGGTTGAAGTCCCCGAGTTTCTTGTTGATGTTGAGCATCACATCGGCATATTCCTGGCGGTCCTTGTAGTACTGCCATTCATAGAGTCCCTTGCTTGAGCCTTCAGTAAAGATATCGTTTGATGTAGCATAGACCTTGCGCTCCATCTCGATGTGGGAGTCATCTATACGGTAGCGGGCCGTGATGTTCATCCAGTCGAGGATATGGTATGTCAGTCCGACGTTGAACATGTAGCGGTTCTTAGTGGTCGGGGACACATCCCTGTACGCTGTCCAGTACGGGTTGTCCAGGCCGAATGTCCTGTCGCCTATAGGCCAGTACTGCACATTGATGTTCCTGCTCGGGTCGAAGCGCTCGAAAGACCTGATGGCATCCCAGCTCTCTCCCCTCGGGTAAAGGTAGGCCGCCACGAGAGGGTTCTTGTACTGTCCCTGGGACACCATGTTCTGGTCCTTCTGGTTGACATATGAGGCGCCAAGATCCAGCTGGAGTTTGTCCTTCAGGAACGACGACGTGTTCCGGATGGTCAGGTTAAGCCTGTCGTACTTGTTGTTCGGCACGATGCCTGTGGCATTCGTGGACGAAATGGACGCATACGTCTGGTTGTACTTGTTACCCGTGGTGAGTGTCAGGGAGTTGGTGAACGTCATCCCCGTCTCGAAGAAGTCCTTCTTAGGGTCATAGGTATTCGGGCTCGGGAGTTCATTCCCCCAGCTTTCATACGCCCCGGACTGGTTGCCGTACGTGTTCTGGAACTCAGGAGTCATGTATGCCCTGCTGAACTCCGAGGTGGACGAGAACGACACGGAAAGTTTGCCTTCCTCTCCCTTCTTCGTTGTGATGAGGATGACTCCGTTGGCGGCGCTGCTGCCGTACAGGGCGGCCGCCGACGGACCGCTCAGGACAGAGATGCTCTCGATATCCTCCGGGTTGAAGTCCGCGATGCCCTCGGTCGTGGCTCTTCCCTCGCCAAGCACATCACTTCCTGTGCCGATAGAGGTGTTCACAAGCGGGATACCGTCTATCACATAGAGGACATTGTTGTTCCCCTCGATGGACTTCGCTCCACGCACCACGACCCTTGTCGCTCCGCCGACTCCGCTGGAACTCCTGTTGATGGTCACTCCGGCTACCTTACCGTTGAGGGAGTTCACGAAGTTCGCGTCCTTGACCCTGAGCAGTTCCTCCGAGTCTATCTCCTGGACATTGTACGACAGGGCCTTCTCCTGTCTCTTGATACCGAGGGCCGTGACTACGACCTCGTCGAGAAATTCGGTTGAAGTTTTAAGAAGGAAGTCCTGGGTCGCCTGTCCCACATAGGAGACTTCCTGTGTCTCGTATCCTAGAATGGATACCACGATGACATCGCCCTGCTCCAGTCCGGACAGGCTGTATTCCCCGTCCATCCCGGTGGTCACTCCGCCCTGACTGTCCTTGATCATCACGGCGGCCCCGATGACCGGGCCCTGATCGTCAGTTACAATACCGCTGACTGTTCCCCCCCCGTTTCAGATCCGTCCTGGGCCTGCGAGAGTGGAGAAGCCAGCACATTCAGGCCCGCAAAGGCGAGAACCGCCAGACAGCACCTGAACAATGAAGACTTCATTGCTTTTAGCATAACATAAATTTTGGTTATTAATACATAGTGTAAAAGTTAAATGGCTTAACTTTTATCAATCAGTCCGCTAAGATACATCATTTTTTACATATGGCAAATTTTTCTTGCCACAACAGCACACAACAGCACGCAGCCACACAGAACAGGCAGGCCCTGAGCAAACAGAACAAAGCAGACAGAAGCAGGCGGGCCTGCAAGGCGATGGCACACAAAATGTCAACAGCAAAGACACATTGGATGTCAACGGATTTTCTTATCTTTACGCCTGACCGGACATTTACCAGCAACAGGGACATCCTGCATACACCGTCTGCCACCATTGAAAAACTGATGACCACATGAAAAAAATTCTTGCCATGACAATCTTTCTTGCCGTCGGCAGTCTTTGCTGTCCCGGACAAGAAAATTAAAAGGGGCCCGGCAGCAAAAAGTCAGGCCCCTCCTGTTTTCCTTGATTTCAGCCAATCAGATTGACAGGACGTTGAGGACATTGATAAGTTCCTTGTTGATAGGCTTGTCCTGCTTGATGGCACGACTGAACGGCACGTAGACAATCTCATCATTGGAGATACCCACCATGACGTTGCGCTGGCCTTCCTTGAGGGCCTCGATGCTGGCTGTACCGAGACGGCTCGCAAGTATACGGTCAAATGCACTCGGCGAACCTCCCCTCTGGAGATGTCCAAGGATGGAGACACGTACATCATACTGCGGATACTCCTTGCGGACACGCTCGGCATAATGCATTGCTCCCCCGTCTTTCTCGGCGACAATGACAATACTGCTGTTCTTGCTCTTGCGGAACCCGCGGCTGATGAACTGCTCCAACTGGTCGATGTCTGTGCTGTCCTCCGGAATGATGGCGGCCTCTGCACCTGCGGCTATGGCACTGTTCTGCGCGAGGAAACCGGCGTCGCGTCCCATTACCTCAATGAAGAAAATCCGGTTGTGCGAAGTCGCCGTGTCACGTATCTTGTCGACACATTCCATTATCGTGTTGAGGGCAGTGTCGTATCCGATAGTCGAGTCTGTGCCGTAGAGGTCGTTGTCGATAGTTCCCGGGATGCCTATGCACGGCATGTCAAACTCCTGGGCGAAGACCTGCGCCCCGGCAAGCGAACCGTTTCCGCCGATGACAATGAGCGCATCGATATTGTGTGCACATACATTGTCATAGGCCTTCTGCCGGCCTTCCGGAGTCATGAACTCCTGTGAGCGGGCAGTCTTGAGGATTGTTCCTCCTCTCTGGATGGTGCTGCTGACGCTCTGGGAAGTGAATTCCTCGATTTCATTGTTGATGAGACCTTCATATCCCCTGTAGATACCCATCACTTTCCATCCATTGTAGATTGAGGCCCTTGTCACGGCCCTGATGGCCGCATTCATACCCGGGGCATCGCCTCCGGAAGTCAGTACTCCGACTGTAGAAATTCTTCTTGCCATATAAACCTTGTATTATCTTGATGTCAATCCGGAAATTAATGTCAGACATTGTGTCAGGCATTGACATGACATCTTACAAATGTACTTGTTTTGCCGGAAAACGGGAAATGTTTGGGAAAAATTTTTACTGGGAAACAGGAAATGTTTATGCCCGGCCTGTCTGTGGTATCGCTAACTTTTGTATTTTTGCATCATGAAGATAGGAGACATTGAACTCAGGGACAGGCCTCTTTTCCTGGCCCCGATGGAGGATGTGACCGACGCATCCTTCAGGGCGATATGCAAGGAATTCGGGGCAGACATGATGTATACGGAGTTCGTGTCCTCGGACGGACTGATCCGTGACGCCAAGAAAGCGATTGCGAAACTGAAGACATACGACTATGAAGCCCCTGTCGGCATCCAGATTTATGGCAGCATCCCGGAGGCTATGGTGGAAGCGGCCAGAATGGCGGAGAATGCAGCAGAAATAGCCGGAGGCCATGGAGCAGACCTCATAGACATCAATTTCGGATGTCCTGTCAACAAGATAGCCAGGCGCGGGGCAGGGTCAGGGATGATGAAAGAGCCGGACAAGATGGTTGAGATCACAAGGATGGTTGTAGATGCCGTCAGACTCCCGGTGACAGTCAAGACAAGGCTCGGCTGGGACGAAGACTCCAAAATCATAGTGGAACTGGCAGAAAGGCTTCAGGATGCCGGGATCAAGGCTCTCACCATACACGGCAGGACACGGAGCCAGATGTACACCGGAGAGGCAGACTGGACATTGATAGGCAAGGTCAGGGAAAACCCGAGGATGCACATCCCGATCATCGGGAACGGAGACATCAATTCTCCGGAAAAGGCCAAAGAGGCATTTGACAGATATGGAGTCGACGGCATCATGATAGGCCGCGCGACATACGGGCATCCGTGGATATTCCGGGAGATCCGGCACTATCTTGACACCGGGGAAACAATGCCGCCGATGAGCGTGACCGAGCGGGTGGCACTTGCAAAGAGACATCTTGCCACATCCATTTCATTCAAGGGGGAGAAAGTGGGTATACTTGAGATGCGGAGGCACCTGTCATGCTATTTCAAGGGCCTGCCGGACTTCAAGGAGACAAGGCTGAAACTCGTCACCCTCAACGACCCGCAGGAACTCTATGACACGCTTGACCGCATTGCGGACAGATGGGGAGAGACCCAGGCTCCGGAAGCCGTCTCGGTATATGGGATATAAAGACAGAGACACTACATAACTGAAGAAAAAATAACAGTCCAGACATATTCTGGCACATAAACACTTTGAAATGACACTTAGACACACACTGGCGGCCATGCTTGCCGCAGGAGGGCTGATGTGCACATTGCCCGCACAGGCACAGGACGACGACTTCGACCTGTCACAGCAGAGACATGAGTCGCAATACATCAATCCGGTACCCGGGAAGGCGCTCGACCACCAGGGCATCATCATCAATCCGGTACCACAGGAGATGAAACGCCTCGGAGACGGGACATGCGATATCCGCCCGGGGATAAAAATCCGGGACAGGAAACATTGCTTCCATGAAGAGGTCAAAGACATGGCACCCGAAGGAAACAGCGTTGTGCTGACAATTGACTTTGGCAAGGCCGCAGCAAAAAAATACGGAGTCAAGCCTGTAAAGGGGGCATATTACCTGAAAATCTCCGGGAAAGAGATAATGATTGCGGGAAATGATGAGACCGGGGCATTCTACGGCATCCAGACACTCCGCCAGTTGCTCAGGCACGGGCGTCTGCCGCTTGTCGAGATACGGGACTGGCCCGACCTCCCTTACAGAGGAGTCGTTGAAGGGTTCTACGGGACACCCTGGTCCCATGATGTGAGACTGTCACTGATTGACTTCTACGGCAAGTTCAAGATGAACACATATGTCTACGGGCCAAAAGATGACCCTTACCACAGCAGCCCTGACTGGAGGGAGCCATATCCTGCAGCCGAAGCCGCAAAAATCCGCGAACTCGTCGAGGCATGCAACAGAAACCGGGTAGACTTCGTGTGGGCCATACATCCGGGCAAGGACATAAGATGGAACGAAGAGGACTACACCAATCTGGTAAACAAATTCGAGATGATGTATGACCTCGGGGTAAGGGCATTTGCCATATTCTTCGATGACATATCGGGAGAAGGGACCAACCCGGTAAGGCAGGTGGAACTCCTCAACAGGCTCAACAGGGAATTTGTTCTTGCAAAAGGAGACGTAGCCCCTCTGATCATGTGTCCTACAGACTATTCACGGCTGTGGGCCAATCCGGCTCCGGACGGGCCTCTGAGCATATACGGAAGGACTCTTGACCCGAGCATACTGATATTCTGGACAGGAGACTCCGTCTGCAGCGACCTCACAAGGGAAACAATGGAATGGGTAGATTCCAGGATCAGACGCGCGGCGCTGTACTGGTGGAACTTTCCTGTAACCGACTATGTCAGGCACATAGTGATGGAGGGGCCGGCATATGGACTGGACACCACCCTCACAAGTGAAGAAGTTGCAGGTGTGCTCAGCAATCCGATGGAACACGGAGAAGCCTCCAAGGTTGCCCTGTACGGTGTAGCAGACTACTCGTGGAACGTATCGGGCTATAATGCCATGGACAACTGGGAAAGGGCACTTGCAGAACTCGTCCCGGAAGAGACAGAGGCATTCAGGACATTCGCCATACATTCATGCGATACCGAGACAGGCTACCGCAGGGATGAATCATGGGAGACAGAGACATTCGGCATCCACGGATATACACAGGCAGAATATGATGCCCTTAAAGAAGAGTTCGAGACCATCACCCGTGTCCCTGATATTCTGAGAAACGGATGCAAAGACTCTCTGCTGCTGAAGGAACTCGACCCGTGGCTCACGGAATTCGGCAAACTCGGAGAAAGAGGACTGGGAACACTCGGTCTGCTTGAGATGCAGGACGGAGACAAGGCTGCATTCTGGACAGCATACGCGGCCAACCTGATGACAACAGATGAGAAAAAGGCATATGAGGCACACAAGTCAGGCACTATGAAACTGCAGCCGTTCTATGAGAATGCAATGGAATCCCTCGGAACGGAATTCTATCATGATCTCACAGGGGAAATGCCATCCGTACGCAGGAGCATCGGCTCTTTCGCCAATCTCAGCACTCCGACCGGAAGGCTGATGACAGACAATGACACCACCACATACTATACATCCGGAATGGCACAGAAGGAAGGCGACTGGATCGGACTCGACCTCGGTGCAGCAATCCCGGTATACGAAATCTCCATACTGCAGGGAAGGAACTCTGTAGATGACGTGGACTATTTTGACCATGCACGCCTCGAATATTCTGCCGACGGGAAAGAATGGCACTCTCTCATAGACGGCATGCAGAAGCAGTATGTGATAGACTGGACAGGCGAGCCGGTCAACGCAAGATACGTCAGGCTCATGCGGCTCGAATCCCCGAAAACCAACTGGGCGTCAGTCCGCACTTTCGATGTCAACCCTGTCTCTCCGGAAAGGCTCGGCTTCAGCATCAGTGCCGATGACATGGTAAAAGCCATGGCCGCATTCGACAAGAATGTCAGCACGGCCTATACCCTTGACGGAAGCATATCTTTCGGCATCCCGGAAGGCACAGGAGAGTATGTCATCCTCTTCCGTCATACCGCAGGAGACAAGGTGTCAGTTGTGCAGAAGGCATCTGACGGGACAGTCCTCAATACATGCGGGACAGGAGAAGACTTCTTCGTCCTGAAGACAGAAGAGGGGGCGGCAGCAATAGAAATCTCCGGTACTGCTGAAATATTCGAAATCCTCGCACTGTAATGAACATGCTTGACCAGATATTGCTTGCACCATATTATCTGTCCCTCAGACTCCGGCATGCACTCTATGACTCCGGGCTGAAGAAGACATACCCTGCAGGCCTGCCGTCCATATCCATAGGGAATGTGACGGTAGGCGGGACAGGGAAGACTCCGCATACCGAGATGCTCATAAGGCTGCTTTCCGGACATCCGGACTGGTCCGGGAAACAGATAGCCGTACTGTCAAGAGGCTACAAGAGGAAAAGCCGCGGTTTCCAGCAGGTGATGACAGAAGAATCGGATGCCGCATACTATGGGGATGAACCTGTACAGATAAAAAGAAAATTCCCGGATGTGACAGTCGCAGTAGACAAGGACAGGGTGGAAGGATGCGGTTTTCTCCTCCAGCCTGACAGTCTCAAGACCTCCAGAAAAGGAAGGAAATGCCGGCACAAGGAATTTGCTCCGGCAGACATAGTGATACTCGACGATGCATTCCAGTACAGGAGGCTCAGGCCGTCTGTATCAATTGTACTTGTCAACTACAACCGGCCCGTGTCAAAAGACCATCTGCTGCCTGCAGGACGGCTGAGAGACCTGCCCGAAAGACTGAAAAAGGCAGATATCCTCATTGTCACCAAATGTCCGTATTTCATGGAAGACGATGAGAAGCGCATGTGGGCGGAAGATCTCGGGCTCAAGAATTACAGCCCTGGCACATGCGCCGGACAAGGTGCCGACGGCAAGACGCGCCATGTATTCTTTACAACAGTAAGATATGATGCCGTCGTCCCTGTCTTCAAGGAAGGGGACATGAGATATGCCTACTCGAAACAGGCTGTCCTGTTTTCCGGAATAGCAGATGACAAGCCGCTGATGCAATACCTCAGCGACACCTACAGGATAGTCCAGCATCTGTCATTCGGTGACCACCATGAATTTTCACGGGGGGATATGAATGCCATAAGAAAGACAGCGGAAGAGTTCCCTACATCAATCCTTGTGACAACGGAAAAAGACAGCCAGCGGCTGCTCGGGATCAAGGACATACCAAAGACTCTGAGAGAAAGGACATTCTATGCGCCTATACGGGCAGACTTCCTGTCGGATAATGAACAGGAGACATTCCTGCAGGTACTGTCTTCGTTCCTGCAGGACCCATCTGCGCAATGACACTGTCTTGTATCATACGGGCTGGCTGGAGACCCGCTCCACACTTCCCCTCTCACTTGCTGTCCGTGCCGGAAAGAATCTCATTCTGTACCTGCACGGAGGCTTCATGGATGGCATTGAACACCGCCTTGACAAAATGTTCCGGCAGGCCATAGCCGGCACCTGCAGCAGTCACCTTCTCAAGGACAGAATCCCATCTTGACGTCTGGAGGATGGCTATGTTGTTATCCCTTTTGTACTCCCCTATCTTCCTGCTTATCTTCATTCTGGAAGAGAGCATGTAGAGCAGGTTCTCGTCGATGGCATCTATCTGCGCACGCAACTGATCGATATTTTCCTTGTAGACAGGGCTGTCAGAGTCCGGACGCCTGACAATGAGTCCGCGGATGACGTCCCCGAGAGCCTCCGGGGTCAGTTGCTGTGCGGCATCACTCATCGCGCATGCGGGATCGCAATGCGACTCTATCATAAGCCCGTCAAGCCCGAGGTCGAGGGAACGCTGTGAAATCTCCTTGACATACTGCCTGTCTCCTCCCATATGGCTCGGGTCACAGAAAAACGGCAGTTCAGGGAAAAGACTCCTCATCTCTATGGCAATCTGCCATTCCGGACTGTTCCTGTACTTTATTTTCCCGGATGACGAGAATCCCCTGTGAATAACTCCGAGTTTCCTTGTCCCGGTCTGCATAAATCTTTCAAGCGCCCCTATCCACAGGTCCAGGTCAGGATTGACAGGATTCTTGACAAGGACCGGCAGATCCACGTCTCGCATAGCATCCGCAATCTCCTGCACAAGGAAAGGATTGGCAGTAGTCCTTGCGCCTATCCATACCATGTCCACCCCATACTTCATACATTCGAAGACATGTTTCCCGCAGGCAACCTCCGTACAGACTTTCATCCCGAGTTCGCTTCTGACACGCTGAAGCCACTTCAGGCCAGGAGCGCCCACCCCTTCGAAAGTATTCGGATGTGTCCTCGGCTTCCATATCCCTGCACGGAAGACATTTATTCCAAGCGATTTAAGCCCTCTGGCAGTATCCATTACCTGTATCTCGGACTCGGCACTGCACGGGCCGGCAATCATGAGAGGCCGGCCCTCCGGGAAAATATTCCATTCCCCAACGGGAATGACATCAAGTCTTTTTCCAAAAAAAGGCTGTCCGCGACCCGGACAGCCATACATTCCAGCAGGCATCTTATAATCAGACTGTCATTATCTCCTTTTCCTTGGCAGCGGCAAGTTCGTCCACTTTCTTCACGAACAGGTCTGTCTCTTTCTGGACATTCTGCTCGTAATCTTTCTGGACATCTTCAGGCATACCGTCCTTCTGAGCCTTCTTAAGGGCTTCAATGGCATCCCGACGGGCATTTCTCACCACGATCTTGGCATTTTCGGCTGCCGTCTTCACTTTCTTGATGAGCTCTTTCCTCCTGTCTTCCGTAAGCGGAGGTACCGCACAGCGGATGCTCTCACCGTTGTTCTGCGGAGTAAGGCCTATATTGGCATCCATGATGGCCTTTTCGATGACCGGAATCATCTTCTTCTCCCAAGGCTGGATCAGGATGGTCTTTGCATCAGGGACAGTGACGGAGGCAACCTGGGGAACAGGCGTCTCGGAACCGTAATAATCGACCATGACATTGTTGAACACAAGCGGGTTGGCTTTACCTGCACGGTAAGTCTTCATGTCTTCCTCGAGGAATTTCACGGCATCACCCATCTTGGATCTGGCTGACTCCAGGATTTCTTTTGCTTTCTCTATCATGATATTTTCTTTTTATATATGAATACTACACATGTACGAGGGTCCCGACTTTTTCTCCCCGGAGAAGCCCCGTAAGATTGCCCCGGGCATTCATGTCAAAGACGATGACCGGCATATTGCCCTCCCTGCACAATGCAAAGGCAGTCTGGTCCATCACTTTCAGGTGATCCTCAAGCGCCTTGTCGAAAGTAAGTTCATCATATCTGACGGCTGACGGGTCTTTTTCCGGATCTGCCGTATATACCCCGTCCACCCTTGTACCTTTCAGAAGGACATCCGCCTTTATTTCAAGCGCTCTCAGCGCTGCTCCGGAATCAGTTGTAAAAAACGGATTGCCTGTCCCTCCTGCAATCAGGGCAACCCCGCCGGCCTCCATCAGGGAGACCGCATCGTCCCTCATGTAATATCTTGCCACAGGCATCATCGGAGTAGCCGTAAACACTTCTGCATCCACACCTTCCGACTTGATAGCCATGGCAAGCCCGAGAGAATTTATGACTGTTGCAAGCATTCCCATCTTGTCCCCCTGGACACGGTCAAATCCCTTGCCTGCCCCGGACAGCCCCCTGAAAATATTTCCGCCTCCGATGACGATGGACACCTGCAGACCCTCCTTCACGGCTGAGGCTATCTCTTTGGCATATGCCGCAAGCACTTCCTCGCTTATCCCTTTCCCGGTCTGCCCGCCGAGACTTTCACCGCTGAGTTTAAGCAAGACTCTTCTATATCCCATATTTTGACCTGTTTATTTATCCGGCTGTCACATATCGGTTTGCAACCGTAACATCTGACAGCCGAAAATCAAGGAAACTCACTTTTTATCGAAACAAAAGTATCGAATTATTATGAAACTTGCAAGAAAGAGTATATCTTTGCATACCTCTTGACTAAGATGAGTATAAACTATTGATAACAGATATGGCAAACATTTTCACATCTTCTATCGGCAAAAAGCTCATAATGAGCATAAGCGGACTTTTCCTCATCATCTTCCTGCTTCTTCACCTGACAATCAATTTCTTCTCTGTAATAGATTCATTGACAGGGAAGTTCGGGGCTGAAGACGGTCTGTTTGCACTGGGATGCGAATTCATGTCCCTTCCTGTAGTGACAGTGATGGTTCCTGTACTTGCCTTCGGCTTTGTAATCCACATCCTCTATGCGTTCATCCTCACGCTCAGCAACATCAAGGCCCGCGGAGGATACAGCCGCTATGAAGTGGCAAGCAAGGCTCAGGCAGAGTCATGGGCTTCAAAGAACATGCTGGTGCTGGGCATCATAGTCCTCGGCATCCTTGCATTCCACCTCACACATTTCTGGGCTGACATGCAGCTTAAGGAGTGGACAGGGACAGAAGCGGAAAATCCATATTACCTGCTTACAGCCACATTCGGACAATGGTATAATGTAGTGATATACATAATCTGGTTCGGCGCCCTCTGGTTCCACCTCACACACGGATTCTGGAGCGCCTTCCAGACTATAGGATGGGACAACAAGGTATGGATAAAGAGACTTCAGGTTATTTCATACATTGTAGCGACCCTCATTTTCCTTGGCTTCGCAGTCGTAGCAGTGAATGCCTGGCTGATGGCCTGAGAGGGAATAAATAGAACTTTTCATAAGAAACAGAACTTTAATATGCAGTAAAAGCGGCCCTATCCCATCCGGGGCCGCTTTAATTTTATACATGGCACAGTTCTGAGTATCCCGATACAAGCCTTATACCTGCTCTTATACCGGAAGAGTCTTCCCCCGCAGCCAGGCCGCCACATCCGGGCCAAGGTCAGGAGAAAGGCTCTCATAGACATGACGGTTATAGGCATTGAGCCACTCCCGTTCAGCCCCTGTCAGAAGAGACACGATGACCGGGGAAGTGTCTATATGACACAGCGTAAGAGTCTCAAATCTGAGCCATTCCCCGAAAGCATTGCTACCCGCACTGGTGCAGAGAAGGATATTCTCATGCCTGATGCCATGCTGTCCTTCCCGGTATATCCCCGGCTCATCAGAAACAATCATCCCGGGCAGGAGAGGCTGGGCATTGAAATTCTGCCTTATATCCTGAGGACCTTCATGCACGCAGAGATAGAAACCGATGCCATGACCCGTCCCGTGCCCGAAATTCCGTCTGCATTGCCACAGCGGATTTCTCGCCAGCACATCAAGATGGCAGCCGGCTGTCCCCGCCGGGAATACAGCCATGGCAAGGGCTATCATACCCTTGAGCACGAGGGTATAGTCTTCTTTTTCCAGATCGCTGCACTCCCCTACAGGGACTGTCCTTGTGATATCTGTTGTCCCGAACACATACTGCCCGCCGGAGTCAACAAGATACAGGCCTCCCGGGCCTATCCCGGCCGACCCGGTCTCCGGAGTATTGTAATGAGGCAGGGCGGCATTAGGCCCATAGGCGGAAATGTTGCTGAAACTGTTTCCCCTGTAGCCCGGTATTACCGACCTCAACGCTGTCAGTTTTTCTGATGCCTCCCATTCAGTAAGATGTCTTCCTTCGCGAAGAGAAGTCTCTATCCAATACAGGAACTTTTCCATGGCGACACCGTCAGCATGGAAAGCCTCTTTCATTCCTGCTA
This sequence comes from Candidatus Cryptobacteroides excrementavium, assembly GCA_017695025.1. Taxonomy (GTDB): domain Bacteria; phylum Bacteroidota; class Bacteroidia; order Bacteroidales; family UBA932; genus Cryptobacteroides; species Cryptobacteroides excrementavium. Next base: position 5,885 of record JADILX010000094.1, on the reverse strand, counting down.
TCTCGCTGCTGTTCTTTACTGCTTTCTTCAGGATTACTGGGGAAGGCCCGCATACAAAGTTATCCGGCCCGTAACAGGCCCGGATCTGCCTTGCCACATCATAGTTGATGCCGGCAGGGTCGAAATAGACACGCATCTGCTCTCCAGCCAATGCCATCATGGATTCGATACCGTCAGCAAGACCGTCATAACGGCATATCCGCACTCCGTCCGCCTTTATCTCCGTCAGGCTGTCGACAGTGTCCGGATCATCAGGAAGAACCGGGGACTTCAGTACATACCAGAAGACATCATCCATAGTGACAAGCAGATATGAGATGACAAGCGGATTGTATTCAATGTCCCGGCCTCTGACATTAAGCAGCCAGGCAATCTCATCCAGAGAAGAGATGACCATGCAGTCGCACCCCTCTTTCAGCAGAAATTTTCTCAGCCATGAGAGTTTCTGCAGCCTCGACTCTCCGGTTGTCTCCTCATCAAGAGTCATCAGCGGGGTACATGGAATCGCCGGACGGTCCGGCCAGAGCATATCAAACATGTCCGGAACATTATACAGTGTCCCGACAGCCTGCTCTATCTCCTCTGCCGCCTGTACGGAAAAACATGTCCCGTCTATCGCCACAGTGCCGGCATGCTCCGCCAGCCACTGCGGGATACCGACAGCCCCTGGCACCCTGGTCCTGTGAAGGACGACCCCGCTTCCTTCCAGTTCATTGACTGCCTGGATAAAATACCTCGAATCCGTCCACAGTCCGGCATGGTCGGCTGTTATCACGATTTCCCCTGCTTCTCCCGTGAAGCCGGAAAGCCATTCCACCTGCTTCCATCGCGGAGCAGGATATTCACTCCCATGGGGATCGGAGTCGGACACCACAACAGCATCCCAGCCTCTTTCTGCCATAAGTTCGCGGAGCCTTTCTATCCTCTGATAATGAATTTCCGCCATATCTGACACTATAATCGGTTTATAAGGCTAAAATTACGTATTTTATTCAACTGAGACAAGATCAGCGATGATATTGTCAGAAACAAAGAAGCGGTCTTCCGGAATACGGATAAATGAGGTCTGCCCGCTATCGCCACAACCGGCATCAGGAGACCTGAACCGCCGCCCATGCAGGGATGAAGGCCCGGCACTCCGTCGGCATCTGGCCAACACTCCGGCAGACAATGCCGAGTCTATCGCAGAAGGGCTGCAGACAGACCGTAAAAAAGACTCTTCAATGCCCGAATCAGTCCGCAGAGCCAGCATGACCTTTTCCATGGAGACCTGTTCTGCCGTCAACGTCTCACCGCTGCGTATACTGCTGAAGTCTCCTGCAGAAGAGGCGTCAAGATAGGATTTCAGCGAAGGGGAGTTCCATGTCCTCCGGTAGACTTTGCCCTGAAACGCCCCGGCTTCATCTGCAGCAGGGGCCACAGACAAGGAATGGGCTGCCGGGCCGAAGCCTGCATACGGGACATGCCGCCAGTATCCGCTGTTGTGTATGGCTTCATGGCCCGGAATGGCAAAATTGGAGATTTCATAATGCCGGTAGCCTGCCGCAGGAAGCATGGTGCACAGAGTATGGTATTGCCTGCTGCATTGCTCTTCGGGGGCTTCTGCAAACTTTCCTGATGCGAGCATTTCCGCAAGGGCGCTTTCCGGTTCGATGGACAGCTGGTATGCCGATACATGTTCCGGGGCCTGGCCTGTCCCGAGTCCCGAGACGGTCTCTTCAAGCGTATTCTCCCATATGCTGTCATCCATGTCCGGAATACCGAAAATCAGGTCGACGCTTATATTTTTAAATCCGGCATTCCTCAATATCCTGTACGCCTCTCTAGCCCTGCCCGCATCATGACGTCTGTTCATGAAGCGCAGTATCTTGTCATCCAGAGACTGGACACCCATGCTCACCCTGTCCACCCCGGCCTCAAGAAGGCCTTCGGCATAAGCCACCCCTTTTTCAACAATGTCCTCGGGGTTGACTTCTATGGTAAACTCCTCATATCTGCCACACCCCCGTATGGACGAGATAAGCCCAGTAACGGGCTGCAGCACAGAAAGAGGCAGCACCGATGGGGTGCCGCCTCCAATATAAAGCGTATCCGTACCTGATGTCCCTTCTATCTCCTTTGCCCTGCTGACAATCTCGCTCCTTAGGGCAGCGGCAAACCTGTCGGCATATGCAGAGCCACACGGCATCTTCTCGGAGTAGAATCCGCAATAGGTGCACCAGCTCCGGCAGAAAGGGACATGGATGTATATCACGGTCTGAGAGACTATCGGAGCATCAGTTCGGCAGACCCGAGCAGAGACTGCTCTGTGTAGACATCCACTGTATAGATTCCTCTGACATACTCGGAAATGTCATTCAGATAGATGCTCATCTCCACTTCATCCCCCTGATAGTCCACTTCACGTGAAGCCGAGCATACCATAGGCTCACCGTTGAAATCAAATGTCCTCTGCACATCATTAGTGAGCAATATGCCATCAGGCCCCTTGACACGGATATACACGCGCATAGGGCCCTTCGGGGCAAGGTCATTTTCAACAAGGCTCAAAGTGGTCATCAGGCGTACCACCCTGCTGCTCCTGTCCGTAACCTTGTTGGACGCATTGTATGCATCGAGTCGTATCCCGCGGCCTTTTACCATGGCTCCGACAGCCACCTGCCCTGAAAGGCTTTCTACCGTCTTGCTGAGTTCTTCTGACTGGCGACGGCTCTCGGCGGCCTCTTTGCGGGCAGCGGCAGCATCCGCAGTCAACTGCTTGTTGAGCGTATTGAGAGAATCTATCTGGACGATATAGTTTCTCATTATGCTCCTGAGTGTCCCGAGTTCCTTCTCGTATTGCCTTATCTTCGCCCTGTTGGTAGCATCCGTCTTCCTTATCCTGTCAATCAACTGGGAGACTTCTTCCCTGGATGAATCCAACTGGGAATTGATGCTGTCATAGTCCGAAGACAGTGACGCATAGTCATTCTGCAATGCAATCATCTGTGCCGTAAGGTCTTCCTTCTCAAGATTGAGATCATTTACAAGGGATGTACGTTCAAACCATATATATGCCAGAGCCGCAGCAAGCACCACCGCCACAGCCACCAGTGCGTACATGATTTTCTTCAGATTCCCATCCTGCGTCTTGTTTTCTTCCATAACTGTAGTATTTAATTTGTTCAAAGTACAAACATACGGAAAAATATCCGATTTTTTATTACATTTGTAATACAGCAATTGTGGAACATAAATATTTTCTGCATGAAGTATATTGTCCGGAGCATAAAATACTTTCTGAACTTCATCTGCATATTTGCAGTCATCATCTTGCTGCTTGTCGTTACCGGAGCATCGGACGGCAACATCGAATCCCTGTTCAGAGGCGGATATGATGCCCTATGGAAAATTGCCGCAATCCTGGCTGCAGTTGCGGCCGTGTACCCGAAGTTCGGATTTGTGACAAGAGACATCGCCACGGAAGGGAAAGACATATGGAAGACCGTAACAGAATACATGGAGGCCAGAGGCTACATCATAGAGAGGAACGAGCCTGGAATAATGACTTTCAGGCACAAAAGCACGGCAAGCAGACTCTCAAGGATGTTTGAAGACAGGGTCACATTTACTTCGGCACCTGACAGTATACGGGCTGAAGGCCTGAGGAAAGACGTGGACAGGATAGCATCCGGCATCCGCAACAGACTGATCGACAGCATGTCCAACCAATAAAACCCAAAGACCATGGACGACAGTTTAAAGACAGTAGCAAAATTCGATGACCCGATGAGGGCAAGTATCGCCCAGACCAAACTGAAGGACAACGGCATCGAATCGGCCGTATTCGGAGAGACCTCCTCCTATCCGATGATCAATGCCGTGGAGGACAACATCGAACTGAAAGTCAATGCAGAAGACTACGACCGGGCATTGAGCATCCTTGCCGCTTCACAAAGTGCAGAGTAGAAATCTCTGCCGAAAAAGCGTTCAATAGGTTCGCGCAGGAACTCATATGCGCGGACCTTTTCCTTTTTCCCTTTTTCAAAGGCATCCTTGCAGATGTCCCATCTGTGCAGATTCAGGGCAAGCATCCCGTTACTCAACTTTGAAACCCTGACCGGATAAAGCCAGCAGGATATGGGCTTGCGGAAAGCGGTCTTCCCTCTGAGCCATTCCCGCTCCATGGCACAGAAGCAGTTCCCTTCGTTGTCAAAGCATGTATATGCACATTCTTCGCTTCCGGGGACAAGCGGGGTGACAATATCCCCGTCCGTATCTATCTCGAAAAAACCTTTTTCAGCAACTGCATCCCGCCCCTGGGGCCTCATCAGCGGGGAAAACGCCGGATAGTCTTTTTCTATGGCCTCCAGTTCGCTCTCCTGAAGAGGCGCCCCGCTGTCCCCTATGATACAGCAGCAGCCGCGGCATTTGGCATAGTCACACGAAAAATATTCCGTAAGCACGTCCTGTGACACCAGGCAGTCATCTATCTGGATTATCGTCCCGAACTCCATATCCCTTTATTTTAGTAACATATTCCACAGACCCGCCCTCGTCAAGCAGCCTGAACACCTTATTTACATCAGAGGCCGTCACCTCCTGGATACTTTCCCCGTACCCTGAACTCACATTTTTCCCTCCGGCAAACCGGCCTGACATCACGCGTATCCAATATTCCGGGTCTGTCTGAAGGGAATCCCATCTGTTGCGGACGACTGTCCTGTAAAAAGCCATCCGCTCTTCCGGCAATGGCGCTTCAGCAAGGTCTGACACGGCAGAACGTATGTCCATAAGCAATTTTACCGGGGACGCCTTCTCCACTCCGTATGGAAGGGATGAAGACTGTGCCGGACGGACAGAGACAAGGATTCCGAGCCGTTCATGCGGATAGACAGCGAACCGGTTCTTTATGGAAAACGTAACTGCATCATCGCGAAGGCAGGAGGACATGGCGTCCTCCAGTGCGGCAACAGCGACCCTCGAAGCCATGAAATTGGAAGGATTCATCGGAAGTGCCGCAGACATGAGGACATCGACACCAGGTATGGAGCCTTCTACAAAATATGTGGACTCTCCCGACCCTGTATGGAAAGATACAGCCGACTTGAGGACTCTTCTCCCCACAGTCTTGAAGCCGCCCATATAAGACTGGAGAAATTTACGGAACTCATGCTCCGGGATATCCCCGACAAATATCAGCACCCCGTCATCCGCCTGTGAGAACTCAGTCCTGAAAAAGCTCAAGGCTCTTGCAGGCAGGTCATCATGCAGATTTGAGACAGACTTGTATGGAGAATACCTGTCAGTACCGCATATGACACTGTCCAGAACAAAAAGCCGTCCGGAATATTCTCCTTTTACGGTCGACAGCCTCATCCTCTCTTCAGCAAGATAGTCCGCCACTGTCCTCCTGTCGAGAGTCATGCCGGATGACAGGGACACAAGCGACTTCATAAGCAGCGAGGCCCTATCCCTGGGGAGAGACCCGCTCAAAGAAATGTTTGACAATGAGACCGATGGAGTCATCGAGATTCCGCATGCGGCAAGGAGAGGCCGGAAGTTCCCCGGCGCCATGGTCTGAGGCCCGCACAGGCCAAGCATGTCGGACAGGAATGCCCCCTCCCCGTCTTTCATGCCCTTCATTGAAGAATAGCCTCCCCGAAGTACAAAAGAATAGTACAGCATCCCGTCAGTTGGCATCTTCCTGTACACCACTTTCGTCCCGTTGGAAAATATCCACATCCTGGCCCCGTCTATCCCGGTATTCCTTGTTCTCCTGACAGGGCATCTGGTATCCGGCACGTTGAGAGAAAGGGAGTCTGAATAATTCACAGGATAAGGGATGATATCCGCACCGCCGTAAGACCACCCCTTCCGGAAACTTCTGAGAAGAGACTTTCCGG
>JADILX010000093.1 GCA_017695025.1 Candidatus Cryptobacteroides excrementavium | reverse complement strand
GCAGCCCCGGCACAGACTCCAGCAGCATCAGGCTCAGGAAAGCCTGTCATTTCTCCGCTTCCGGGTGTAATCGTCGAGATTTCCGTTAAGGTCGGAGACTCAGTGAAGGCCGGACAGCAGGTAGCAGTACTCGAGGCCATGAAGATGGAAAATGCCATCGAGGCAGATCACGCGGGCACAGTCACAGCCATACATGTGAACAAGGGCGACTCAGTGCTCGAAGGCGTTCCGATTGTGACTATCGCATAACTGCAGCGACTGCAGACACAATCTGAAGACAGGGCAGGTCCCAAATTACATGGAACCTGCCCTGTTGCGTTAATGCCGGTACAAGAATCCACAGATTACTGCGACTGAAACATATGGGGCAGATTATACTGATTGACAATGATACCAGTGTCCATAATTCTGCTGGCTGTAAAATCATACGGACAGAAAATAGAAAAAGATAATAGTTCGTTCAACGTGTGCTACTGCAATAACTATAACATACCTTTTTACAGAATTATCTATACATACGCCAAATTATAGGCAGGATGTGCCGTTTAAGGTTCCCTTTAGGCAACTGCGGATAATGCCCCTTAGCCATAATTGAAATTTGGTGGCAAATGCCACAAAAAAGAGAATAGAAATTTCAAAAGTCAGCGCAAAACCATATCTTTGTATTTGAAATTTGGTGGCAAATGCCACAAAAAAGAGAATAGCCAATGGAAATCAAACGGGATTTATACCTTAATAGGTTGATTGCCAGAATGCACAACGGAATGATAAAAGTTGTTACCGGTGTCCGCCGATGCGGCAAATCGTATCTGTTGTTCAATCTTTTCTATAAATACCTCATAAATCAGGGAATTGATGACAAGCATATAATAAAGATTGCATTGGACGACAGGGCTAACAAGAAATTCCGTGATCCTGATTTCCTTTGTGATTACATACATCAGACAATCTCTGACAATCAGCAATATTATATTCTGCTGGACGAAGTCCAATTTGTATCGGAGTTTGAAGATGTCCTGAACAGTTTTCTCCATATACCGAATGCCGACACATATGTTACCGGCAGCAATGCAAGATTCCTGTCCAAAGATGTCATTACCGAGTTCAGAGGACGGGGTGACGAGATAAAAATGTACCCGTTGAGTTTCAGCGAGTTCCTTTCTGGATATGAAGGAGACCGGATCGAAGCATTCGATGCATATATGACATACGGAGGGTTACCGCAGGTGCTTTCAATTAAGGAACCGGAACAAAAAAGTTCCTACTTAAAAAATCTGTTTGAAGAAACGTATATAAAGGATATCAAAGACCGTTATGGTATCCGCCACGATGATGAACTTGAGGAACTTGTCAATACAATTGCATCATCTGTCGGAGGACTGACCAATCCGACCAAAATCGCCAATACTTTTGAAAGTCTGAAAAAACATAAAATTTCAAAGGAAACAGTAAAGGTATATTTGGACTATTTGTGTGATTCTTTTCTTGTCGAAAAAGCGATGAGATATGATGTAAAAGGAAGAAAATATATCAATACTCCGGTAAAATATTATTTCGTGGATTGCGGATTGCGGAATGCCAGACTCAACTTCCGTCAGGTGGAAAAGTCTCATCTGACAGAAAATATCATATACAATGAACTGAGGTCCCGGGGCTATAATGTGGATGTCGGAGTGGTGACTGTCCGGACCGCGAATGGCCGTGGTATCCGGGAGCAGAGGCAGTATGAAGTGGATTTTGTCTGCAATCTTGGCAGCAAGAGATATTATATCCAGTCTGCCTATAAAATGGAAACCGAGGAAAAAGAAAAGCAGGAGAAAATGTCCTTGCGGAATATAGATGACTCATTCAAAAAGATAATCATTACAGGTGAACCATCCTTAGTACAACGGGACAATGACGGGATTACCACAATCAGCATATATGATTTCCTTCTGAACGATAATTCTTTGGAAATTTAGAAAACCGTCGCAGGACAGATCGCTTGAGGATAATTTATCTTGTTGTCATATACTTTACTTGCCGCAGGGAATTGTTTTTCTATATCTTCTTTCGTGAAGGTATAGTATCCCCTTACTTCCCTGTATTCAATCCAATCTTTTTGTCGGTGCGTACCGGCACGAACAATTTCGCCTTCTCACCTCGGCATAGCAAAAACAGTTTTATACCATAACGGGTATAAATCAATCCTGACACCATGATTTATACCCAATATGGTATAATATAAAACTTTTTTATATATTTGTACCCGAACAGATATAATTTGGAATATGAATATTCTATCCTCTACTGTAAAATCATTGCGTAAGCAATTCAATATGACGCAAGAAGATCTCTCCGTCAAATCAGGGGTCGGATTACGGTTTGTCCGTGATCTGGAACAAGGGAAATCTACATTACGCCTTGATAAAGTAAATCAATTGCTTGATTTCTTCAATTACGAAATGGCTCCACAACCGAAACAAAATAAGCAGCGATGAAACGGGCAAATATATATTACAAGAATTTATTGGCGGGAGTTCTTACAGAAGGAGACTATGGTTATGAATTCCATTATCTTCCAGAATATATAAAATTGACGGAAGCAAAACCCATCAGCCTGACTTTGCCTCTGCGCAAAGAAACTTATCATAGCAATGTCTTGTTCCCGTTCTTTGACGGTCTTATACCTGAGGGGTGGCTGCTGGACGTAGCCTTGCGTAATACGGATATCAGTATTCTTGACAGAATGTCTTTACTTCTGCTTTGCTGTAATGACTGTATCGGTGCTGTAAGTGTTAAACCGTTAGTTGAGGAGGAAAGTACAAATGGATAAATGCTTGTATTGTTACCGTCCGCTTGAAAAGGGAGAGACGGATTTTCATCATAAGTGCGCAAAGAAATTCTTTGGTACAGAGGAAGTACCTGTCTTGGACTATACTTGTGAGGATTTGGAGAAACTGGCAATACAGGTTATCAAAGACCAGACTTCACTTACTGGTGTACAGCCCAAATTGTCCTTACATCTTAACAAACATGAAGGGAGCCAAAGATTGACTATAGTTGGCTTATGGGGAAGTTTTATATGTAAGCCTCAAACGGCACAATTCAAACAGATGCCAGAGACGGAAGATTTGACAATGCATTTGGCAGAGTCGGCCAGAATAGATGTTGTACCACATACCTTGATGCGTATGGCTGACAATAGTCTATGTTACCTGACAAAGAGGATTGACCGTTCTGGTACTGGTGAAAAGGTGGCAATGGAAGATATGTGCCAGTTGACTGAAAGGCAGACCGAACATAAATATAAAAGCAGTTATGAACGTATTGCCAAAGCGATAGTACAATATTCTTCAATGCCTAAAATGGATGTCACCAATTTTTTTGAAGTAATATTGTTTTCATGGATTACCGGGAACAATGATATGCATCTGAAGAATTTTTCTTTGTATGAACCCATAGATGGAATTATTCGTCTGACCCCAGCCTACGATATGTTGAATGCCGTGATCTTAAATCCGAAAGATGATGAAGAACTGGCATTGACATTGAATGGGAAAAAGAAAAAACTGAATCGGCAGGACTTTATATTATCCGGTATGACGATGGGGGTCGGACAGAAAACTATTGAACGCCTTATTCTGAAATATGTAAAACTTTTGCCTGAAATGGAGGAAGTTATTGACAGATCATTCCTGAATGATGAATTTAAAGATAAATATTACAGGGTGATACATGAACGTATAGGAAGGTTAAATGCCTGAACAATAAATTCAGACGACAGCACCTCCCTTTGCATTGTCCCTCTGAAATCCATCAGCACATAGGCGAGTTTAACAATATTCTGGCCTTACGGCCACATATACTGTTCACGCCTCGGCAATACAAAAGTCCTCGTCTGCATGCAAACAAGTTTGCATTTGCCTTCGGCCTCTTGCATTGCGCTCGGCTTCTGCGTATATTTGCCCTGCTAAAACGGACTTGAGAGATGACAGATTTTCTTGCTGACGGCAGAATAATGATTCTGGACGGGGCGACGGGCACAATGATACAGAAATGCGGGCTGGCGGAGGAGGATTTCCGGGCAGGGATTCCGGATGCGCCGCAGGGAAAGGAACTTAAAGGCAACAATGAATGCCTCAACCTCTCGCGGCCTGACATCATCAGGCAAATCCACAATGAATATATAGCGGCCGGGGCTGATATAATAGAAGCAAACACATTCAGCGCCAACAGGGTATCCCAGGAAGAATACGGATGCGGCGCACTTGCGTCCAGGATGGCATACGAGGGGGCGAGGATTGCCAGAGAGGCTGCTGATGCTGCAATGGATACTTTCCGCAAGACCGGAGAAGCGGAAGGAAGCGCCAGAAAGATTTTCGTGGCCGGGAGCATAGGGCCGACATCGAAGTCGCTTTCCATGTCTCCCGACATGGATGACCCTGCCTTCCGGGCTGTGACATTCGATGAAATGGCCGATGCCTACGGGGAGCAGATCATGGGGCTGATTCTGGGAGGTGCCGACATGCTTCTGATAGAGACATGCTTTGATGCGCTCAATGCCAAGGCTGCCATATATGCTCTGGAGAAACTGCTTGACAGCCCGGACTTTGCTGATGACCCTGCAGTCAGGGCAAGACTGGATGCGGACGGGAATTTCCCTGTGATTGTGTCAGTATCCGTCAGCGACAGAAGCGGAAGGACACTCACAGGACAGACACTTAGGGCTTTCTATACTGCCGTAAGCCATTACCCTCTGACAGCATTCGGGCTTAACTGTTCGCTCGGTGCCGGAGAGATGCATCATCTGCTCAAGGAAACGGCAGACTTTGCCGGATGCCCTGTAATCTGCTATCCGAATGCAGGCCTACCTGACGGTATGGGCGGATATGCCCAGACTCCGGAGGAAATGGCAGGAGAAATGGGACAGATGGCTGCTGAAGGACTGCTGAATATCGCAGGAGGATGCTGCGGCACAACGCCCGAGTACATCCGGGCAATAGAGGCAGCCGTCAGGAAATACCCGGCAAGGAGAATACCGGGTGACGGCAAAGACACACAGGCAGTGGACGGCACCGGAGGCAAGCGCTGCACCCACCTGACAGTGAGCGGACTCGAAGCGGTAGACATAGACCTGAAAACAAGGAATTTCACCAATGTCGGAGAAAGGACCAATGTCGCAGGCTCAAGAAAATTCGCAAGACTTATAGCCTCCGGCAATCTATCTGAGGCTCTGGAGATTGCCGCCGGACAGGTGGACAGCGGGGCAGACATCATTGACATCAACATGGACGACGCCATGCTCGACAGCAAGGCGGAAATGACAAGATTTGTCCGCAGCATTTCAAGTGAGCCGGCTGCGGCAAAGGCAGCACTGATGATAGACTCTTCCGACTGGGAGACAATCCTCTCCGGACTCAAGAACGCCCAGGGAAAGTCAATCGTCAATTCCATCAGCCTGAAGGAAGGCGAAGAAGCATTCATCGGCAAAGCCAGGGAAATCCACAGGCTCGGGGCCGCCATGGTGGTCATGGCTTTCGACGAACAAGGACAGGCAACGGACTTCATCAGGAAGACAGAAATCTGTGCAAGGGCATACAGGCTACTGACAGAAAAGGCAGGAATCGCCCCTCACGACATCATCTTTGATGTGAATGTGCTTGCCATAGGTACGGGGATTGAGGAGCATGCCGACTATGCTGCCGACTTCATCAAGGCTGTGAAATGGATAAAGGAGAATCTTCCGGGCGCACTGACTTCAGGAGGCATATCCAATCTTTCATTTGCCTTCCGTGGCAACAACACGGTCCGCGAGGCAATGCATTCGGCCTTCCTCTATCATGCCATCCGGGCAGGACTTGACATGGCCATAGTCAATCCGGGAATGCTCCAGGTATATGACAGCATCGAGCCGGGTCTTCTGAAATGCGTGGAGGATGTCATTTTCAACACGGACAGCGGGGCGACCGAAAGGCTGATTGAAAAGGCGACAGCAATAGCAGCCGCTGAATCCGCAGAAAAGGCAAAGAAAGAGAGAGCCGGAAGTGACGGACAGGAGAAAGGAAAATCCCGGCATAACGGCCCGTCGCAACGGCTTTCCGATGCCCTCGTTGCAGGAAAGTCGGATACGCTGCACCAGGATCTTGAAGATTGCCTGAAAATCTGCGGCTCGGCAGTCAGCATAATAGAAGGCCCGCTGATGGACGGGATGAAAAAAGTCGGGGAACTCTTCGGGGACGGCAAGATGTTCCTCCCACAGGTTGTCAAGTCCGCAAAAATCATGAAGGATGCAGTAGACTACCTGCAGCCATACATGGGCAGGGATTCAGAATCCGCCGGCACTGGCGGGGATGGCACCGGCAGGAGTGAGAAGAAATCATCATTGCCGAAAATTGTAATAGCCACTGTACGCGGGGATGTCCACGACATCGGAAAGAACATAACAGCCACTGTCCTCAGATGCAACGGTTTCGATGTCACAGACCTCGGGGTGATGGTGGACAGGGACACGATACTGGACACAGCCGTCAGAGAGCATGCAGATATCATAGCAGCCAGCGGACTCATCACCCCGTCCCTCTATCAGATGGAAGAACTCTGCCGGGAAATGACGGCACGTGGCATGGACATTCCCCTCTTCATCGGAGGAGCGACTACCTCGGCCCTGCACACAGCGGTCAGACTGGCTCCGCTATATGCCCATGTTTTCCACGGCTCCGATGCATCGGCAAGTGCAGTAATGGCCAAAAGATGCCTGATGGACAGGGAAAAGTTTGAAGCAGAGGAACATGCGAAACAGGAAAGGCTAAGAAAACTGTATCTCAATGCCCCGGAGAAAAGTGCAGGCAGAAGCAGGCCGGAATTTTCTCCCGGGAGTTACCTCAGACCGGACGAGATGGACATGACCGCCATGCCGGCAGAAAGGCTCGACCCCGAAATGCTGGATGAGTTTTTCGACTGGAAGATGTTCATGCTGATATGCGGGATTAAGGACTGCTCCTCTCCTCTGGCCATACAGATAAAAAAGGAGGCGGAAGAGGAAATATTGCGCATGAAGTCCGACGGAAGCATCCGCATCATGGCGGCAATGGATTTCTTTGTTGCAGACTCCTCTGCAGAGGACATCCTGCATCTGGGACATACATGCTCCGGCAGAAATGAAGAATACACAATACCTATGCTCAGACAGGAGGAAGGGATGCAACTGAAAGACGGTTCCCTGGCATGCCTCTCGCTTGCAGACTTTGTACCGGACAGAAGTTCGGGCATCTCTTCCGTTTGCGGAATGTTTGCGGTCAGCGCAACTGCCGGGCAGAATCCAGACCTCATGCAGCAGGCAATCCTCGACACCTATGCGGAAGCGGCTTCATCATGGATTGACACCTGGACAAGAAACCGCATCAGCAGACACGGGATGCACATCATAAAGCCGGCTGCCGGATATTCATGCTGCCCGGATCATACTCTGAAAAGGGATATCCTCAAACTGCTCCCGGGGGCAGAAAGGCTCGGCATCACACTTACGGATACATGCGGCATGATACCGGATGCATCCATCTGCGGAATGATATTCATACATCCTGAAGCCGTCTATCCGGACATACGCCACATCAGCCGGAGCCAATATGACAGTTATGTTTCCAGACGCGGAATGGCACAGGAGGAGGCGAAACTTTTCCTTGGGCATATGCTCAAACAGGAGGATTGACAGAAGCAGACCGGCAGATTGTCTCTGATTTTCGCGGTTATCTCGTGGATTTTCTATAAATTTGCGGGATATTGGCTATATGGGCAAGCCTGCAAAGACTCACGCCGGCCTGTCCATTCCCAAATGGGAATCAATTAATTATAATATAAGACCAACAACATGAGTTTGAAAATCGTAGTATTGGCAAAACAAGTCCCGGACACGCGAAATGTCGGGAAAGATGCCATGACAGCCGACGGCACCATCAACCGCGCGGCACTTCCTGCTATCTTCAATCCGGAGGACCTCAATGCCCTGGAGCAGGCCCTCAGGCTGAAAGAGACGCATCCAGGCTCTACTGTGACCATGCTTACAATGGGTCCAGGCCGTGCAGCAGAAATCATCCGTGAAGGGCTGTACAGGGGAGCAGACGGCGGCTATCTGCTGACTGACCGGGCATTTGCCGGAGCAGACACGCTGGCCACATCCTATGCACTGGCCACAGCCATCCGCAAGATCGGGGAATATGACCTCATCATCGGCGGACGCCAGGCCATCGACGGAGACACGGCACAGGTAGGGCCGCAGGTGGCAGAAAAACTCGGGCTTGCCCAGGTTACCTATGCAGAGGAGATTATCGATGTGGACGAGGCAGGGAAAAAGGTCACTATCAAGCGTCACATTGACGGTGGTGTGGAGACCGTAACCGCCCCACTTCCTCTCGTAATCACAGTGAACGGAAGCGCAGCACCATGCCGTCCGCGCAACGCAAAACTTGTGCAGAAATACAAACGTGCCCTCGGGGCGCAGGAAAAGGCAGCCGTAACAAAAGAAGGTGCAGAACTGCCATACGCTGACCTGTATGAGAAAAGGCAGTACCTCAACATCACTGAATGGAGCGCCGCAGATGTCAACGCAGACCTTGAACAGTGCGGACTCAGCGGCTCGCCTACAAAAGTGAAGACCGTCCAGAACATCTCGTTCCAGGCAAAGGAAAGCAAGACTATGACCGGGAGTGACAAGGATGTGGAAGGCCTGATTACAGAACTTTTAGCAAACCATACGATAGGATAAGAGAAGTCATGAACAACGTATTCGTATATCTTGAGATAGAAGGCACGACAGTTGCCGATGTCAGCCTGGAACTGCTGACCAAAGGCCGCAAACTTGCAAACCAGTTGGGATGCAAACTGGAAGCGATTGCCGCAGGCCACGGTCTTGCCGGCATTGAGAAGCAAGTGATGCCTTTCGGAGTGGACAGGCTCCATGTATTCGATGCTGAAGGGCTCTTCCCTTACACATCGCTTCCGCATTCTTCCATCCTTATCAACCTGTTCAAGGAAGAGAAGCCGCAGATCTGCCTCATGGGTGCAACCGTCATCGGCCGCGACCTCGGCCCGCGTGTATCATCCGCGTTGACAAGCGGACTTACAGCAGACTGTACAGCCCTCGAGATCGGGAGCCATGAAGACAAGAAGGCAGGTAAAGTATATGAAAACCTGCTCTATCAGATACGCCCGGCATTCGGCGGCAACATCGTTGCAACAATCGTCAATCCTGAGCACCGTCCTCAGATGGCTACAGTCCGCGAGGGCGTGATGAAAATGGAGATTCTTGACGAGAACTACAAGGGAGAGGTCATCAACCATGACGTGGCAAAATACGTCCCTGAGACTGACTATGTAGTGAAAGTCATTGACCGCCATGTAGAGCAGGCAAAGCACAACCTGAAGGGAGCATCCATCGTCGTTGCCGGAGGCTACGGAATGGGGTCCAAGGAAGGGTTCGACATGCTGTTCGAACTGGCAAGGGAACTCCATGCAGAGGTAGGTGCAAGCCGTGCCGCAGTCGACGCCGGCTTCGCTGACCACGACAGGCAGATCGGGCAGACCGGTGTCACTGTACGCCCTAAACTTTATATCGCCTGCGGTATCAGCGGACAGATCCAGCACATAGCAGGAATGCAGGAGAGCAGCATCATCATTTCCATAAACAATGACGAGAATGCCCCTATCAACGCAATAGCCGACTATGTCATCAACGGGACTGTCGAGGAAGTTATTCCTAAGATGATCAAGTATTATAAATCTCACAGCAAATAGGATATGGCGAATTTCTATACAGAACACCCGGAACTGCGCTACCACCTCAACAATCCGATGATGGAGCGCATCTGCGAACTCAAGGAACGCAACTACAGGGACAAGGAAGAATACGACTATGCTCCGCAGGACTATGCGGATGCCATGGACTCATATGACAAGGTACTGGAAATCACAGGGGAAATCACCGGAGAAGTCATAGCGGCCAATGCTGAAAGCGTTGACCTCGAAGGGCCTCACTGCGCTGACGGGCGCGTGGAATATGCCAGCGGCACAAAGGTAAACATGGACGCCATGGTGAAAGCCGGACTTAACGGCATGACCATGCCGCGCCGTTTCGGAGGGCTTAACTTCCCGATCACCCCATATACGATGTGCGCGGAAATCGTTGCTGCCGCTGACGCCGGATTCAGCAACATCTGGTCACTCCAGGACTGCATAGAGACTCTCTATGAGTTCGGCAACGAGGACCAGCACAGCCGCTTCATCCCGCGCATCTGTGCAGGAGAGACAATGTCCATGGACCTCACTGAGCCGGATGCAGGCTCAGACCTCCAGAGCGTGATGCTCAAGGCCACTTTCGATGAGGCAAACAACTGCTGGAGGCTGAACGGGGTCAAGCGTTTCATCACCAACGGTGACGCTGATCTCCATCTCGTGCTCGCCCGCTCCGAGGAAGGCACAAGAGACGGCCGCGGTCTTTCCATGTTCATCTATGACAAGAGGGACGGAGGGGTCAATGTGCGCCGCATAGAGAACAAACTCGGTATCCACGGCTCCCCTACATGTGAACTCGTATTCAAGAATGCAAAGGCTGAACTCTGCGGAGACCGCAAACTCGGGCTTATCAAGTATGTGATGGCCCTCATGAACGGCGCCCGCCTTGGAATCGCCGCACAGAGCGTCGGCCTGAGCCAGGCAGCATACAATGAAGCACTTGCATATGCCAGGGACCGCAGGCAGTTCGGAAAGGCAATCATCGAATTCCCGGCCGTATACGACATGCTCTCCACAATCAAGGCGAAACTGGATGCAGGTCGCGCACTCCTGTACCAGACTTCACGCTATGTGGACATCTACAAGGCACTTGATGACATAGCCCGCGAGCGCAAACTCACCCCTGAAGAGCGTCAGGAGCAGAAGAAATATGCAAAACTGGCAGACGCCTTTACTCCGCTTGCAAAGGGTATGAACTCCGAATATGCCAACCAGAACGCATACGACTGCATCCAGGTGCACGGAGGAAGCGGATTCATGCTTGAGTATGCATGCCAGCGCATCTACAGGGATGCCCGCATCACCAGCATCTATGAAGGAACAACCCAGTTGCAGACTGTAGCGGCTATCCGCTATGTGACCAACGGCTCATACCTCGCCACACTGCGCGACTACGAGCAGGTTGAATGCTCAGTGGAGATGAAGCCTCTGCTTGAAAGGGTCAAGGCCATGACTGACAAGTTCGAAGCATGCACCGACCTCGTAAAGGAAGCGGCAGACCAGGAGTTCCTCGACCTCATGGCACGCAGGCTCTACGAAATGGCTGCCGACTGCGTCATGTCGCACCTCATCATCCAGGATGCCACCCGCGCTCCGGAAATGTTCACCGAGTCCGCTAAGGTCTATGTGAACTACGCCGAGGCTGAAGTCGGGAAGCACAGCGCTTTCATCACTGGCTTCAACAGGGAAGACATCTCCTGCTACAGAAAATAGGCGCAGGGAAAATAGTACCTGCTACATTTGAAACGGCTCCTGCCTCTTCAGAAGACTGCATGTCACGGGAGGCAGGGCCGTTTTTTATATTTTATTAGTCAGTTCACCGGATTTTCCGTAATTTTGACAATCAGTATGGGGTACTGATGCGGACAGGCATTAAAAAAGATGTTAAGATGAGAATCAGTGAGATTTTGGCCCAGGGAGGGAAAGCCTTCCCGTCCCTTGAGATAGTTCCGCCGCTGAAAGGCATGACAAAAAATGAACTGCTGGATTCGATAAGGCCATTCATGGAATTCAGCCCGAAATATATCAATGTCACCTGCCACAGGGACGAATATGAATTCAGGGAAAAACCTGACGGGACATTCACAAGGCATCTTATCAGGAAAAGAGTCAGCGAAGTGGCTGTATGCGGGGCCATCATGTCAGAATTTGACATAGAGACAGTTCCTCACATCATCTGCGGCGGAGCGACAGCAGATGAAATCGAAAGCGGACTGCACGACCTGAGATTCATGGGAATATCCAATGTGATGGCACTGCGTGGAGATTCCATAGCCGGAGAGAAACGGTTCTCCCCTGTCCCTGGCGGCTACAGCCATGCAGGAGAACTCGTGTCTGCCATCAGAAGATTCGAAAAAGAGAACAGCCCGCACCCCGGCGAGACATTTTTCTCGATAGGTGTCGGAGGCTACCCCGAAAAACATTTCGAGGCGCCGAACATGGAGACCGACATACGGAATCTCAAGGAGAAAGTCGAGGCAGGCACAGACTACATCATCACACAGATGTTTTTCGACAACAGGGTCTACTATGACTTCGTGTCAAGATGCCGCGAGGCAGGCATAACGGTGCCAATCATACCCGGGCTCAAGCCGTTGTCAACTGCAAGACAGGTAGATACCATTCCGGAGGCATTTTCTCTGGATATCCCTGTCGAACTTACTGATGCCATGAAAAAAGCCGGCGACGACAAGGAGAAAGCCTACAGGACTGGTACTGAATGGTGCATAATGCAATGCCGCGACCTGCTGCGACATGGGGTGCCGGCCATACATTTTTACACGATGGGGCGTCCCCGCAATATAACGGAAATATTGAGGGAGTGCTTCTGACATTACATACAGTACCCCAAGAAGTCTCTGCCAGACCAGTCATTGCGGCCAGCCCCAAAAGCCGCCATTGATATCTGACAGCAATCCCTGCTTTTTTGAAAATTCTGTTTGCTTTTCAAACTTATTTCCCGTAAATTTGAAAGATGCTTGGAGGGTTCAGGTTATACCCTTATAGCAATGCCACGGAAACAATTAATGGACACACGATATGCAGAACAAATTGCAGGAACTGACAGACAAACTCTATAATGAGGGCCTGTCCAAAGGGAAACAGGAAGGAGAAGCCGTTCTGGCCAACGCCAGGGTACAGGCGGCTGATATCATTGAGAACGCCAGGAAAGAGGCCGCCGGGATAGTGGCTGCAGCAAGAAAAGAGGCTGATGACATCCGGGCAAAAGCCGACGGAGACCTCAGGATTGCAGCAAGCCAGAGCATCGAAGCCACAAGACAGGCAATAGAAAATCTCATAACATTCAATCTCACCGGCAAGGAAGTAAAGGCCGCACTTTCATCCGCTGCATTTGTCAAGGAACTGCTGACAGCAGTCGTAAAGGCGTACAGTGCCTCTGCTGAAGCAGCCGGACTCGATGCCGTGCTCCCGGAACAGTTGAAAAAAGAAGTGGAGCCGTTCATCCGCAAAGAACTTTCCTCCATGCTCAAGGGAGGACTTGAAGTATCATGGTCGAAGAAGATCTCGGGCGGGTTCACCATAAGCCCGAAAGGCAGCGGATATTTCATCAGTTTCACTGACGAGACATTCAGTTCATTGATTTCCGAATATCTCAGGCCTGCCACAAAGAAGATTCTGTTTGAAAAATGACCTGCACAAGATCTGTTTGAAAAATGAACAATTATGAATATATAATTGCAGGTCTTCCATCGCTGTCTAAAGACTGGAAATTCACCGAAGGCGACTTCGGGGCCTTTCTTGAGGAAATAGAGTCAGGATGCAGCGACAAGGACAGGGAACTGGTTGAATGGCTTGAAAAAGGATTTGACGACGGAAATCTCACCGCCGCATTCTACAGGGAAGCAATGTCCTGCAGAAACAGGTTCATCAGGGAATATTTCACATTCGACCTCAATGTCCGCAATGCCAAGACCCGCTGGCTCAATGAGGCGCTGGAACGTCCGGCAGACAAGGACATAGTCCGTACTGCGCCGGAAGACGGCTGCGGGACAGAGACATGCGGGATATGGGGAGACCTGCAGACTCCAGGGGAATTTGAAGAGGAGCAGAGGCTCTCCACAGTTCTCCACGGCACAGACATCCTGGCAAGGGAAAGAGGCATCGACGACCTGATGTGGGAGAAAATAGACAGCCTGACCACATTCAATTATTTCGACATCAATGTCATTCTCGGATTCCTGTGCAAACTGCACATTATATCGAGGTGGACAAGACTTGACGAGCAGACGGGCCGCGAAATGTTCAAGCGTCTTGTAGACGAAGTGCGCGGCACGTTCAAGGGCTTCGGGAATGATGCCGGGAGACAAAAAGAAAACAATAACAATAAAAACAACTGAATATGAAAAGTACAGGAAAGGTCACGGGTATCGTTTCCAACCTTGTCTCAGTGGAGATCAACGGGCCTGTATCCCAGAATGAGTTGTGCTATGTCACAAGCGGCGGTACAAGACTCATGGCCGAGGTCATCAAGGTGACGGGAAACACAGCCTCCATACAGGTGTTCGAAAGTACCCGAGGACTCAAGAACGGCAATGATGTCGAGTTCGAGGGCAAGATGCTTGAAGCCACCCTCGGGCCGGGACTGCTGTCCAGTTGCTACGACGGGCTGCAGAACGACCTGACTACAATGACTGGTGTATTTCTGAAAAAAGGAGAATACACATCTCCTCTTGACCACAGCAAGATGTGGGATTTCACACCTATAGCAAAGCCTGGGGACAAGGTCATTGCCGCAGACTGGCTCGGCGAGGTAAAGGAAGGGTGGCTGCCGCATAAAATCATGGTGCCGTTTGCCTTCGCGGGAGAATATACGGTCAAGTCGGTAGTCCCTGCCGGACAGTACAACATAGATACGGTCATTGCTGTCCTCACCAATGAGGCCGGAGAGGACGTGGATGTGACAATGACACAGAAATGGCCTGTGAAAGTAGCCATAAAAGGATACAGGGAGAAACCGAGACCGAACAGGATAATGGAGACGGGGGTACGTGTTATCGACACCCTCGACCCTATTGCGGAAGGAGGCACCGGCTTCATCCCGGGACCTTTCGGATGCGGCAAGACAGTGCTCCAGCACGCGATAGCCAAGCAGGGGGACGCCCAGGTCATCGTGATGGCCGCATGCGGAGAGAGGGCCAATGAAGTCGTGGAGATTTTCACCGAATTCCCGGAACTCATTGACCCGCATACAGGACGGCACCTTATGGAAAGGACGACCATCATCTGCAACACATCCAACATGCCTGTCGCAGCCCGCGAAGCCTCCGTGTACACAGCGATGACCATCTGCGAATATTACCGCGCAATGGGACTAAAGGTGCTCCTGCTCGCAGACTCCACATCCCGCTGGGCACAGGCCCTCAGGGAGATGAGTAACCGTATGGAAGAACTCCCGGGCGCAGACGCCTTCCCGGTGGACCTGTCAGCCATCATATCAAGTTTCTACGCACGTGCCGGCATGGTCGTGCTCAACAACGGCCAGACAGGCTCCGTAACATTCATAGGCACGGTCTCCCCTGCAGGAGGAAATCTCAAGGAACCTGTGACGGAATCGACAAAAAAGGCAGCAAGATGCTTCTACGCCCTTGAACAGAACCGTGCAGACAAGAAGAGATATCCTGCCGTCAACCCTATCGACTCGTATTCCAAATATCTCGAATATCCTGAAATCCAGCAATATCTCTCTGAAACGGTCGAGCCGCACTGGGTGGAGATGGTCGAGAAAGCCAAGAATATCATCAGAAGAGGAAAGGAGGCGAACGAGCAGATCAACATCCTCGGAGATGACGGTGTGCCGATGTCATACCACGAACTTTTCTGGAAATCAGAACTCATAGACTTCATCATACTTCAGCAGGATGCATTCGACCCTGTGGACAGCCTTACTCCGATGGACAGGCAGAAATACATGCTCGACCTTGTCCTTGACATCTGTGACAAGGAATTTACATTCGACGACTATGAAAAATGCCGCGATGCATTCAAGGAGCTCATCAATGTGCTCAAGCAGATGAACTATTC
>JADILX010000008.1 GCA_017695025.1 Candidatus Cryptobacteroides excrementavium | reverse complement strand
TATGGCCGGGTGGATATCCTTATGAATGCTGCCGGAGGCAATATGCCTGCCGCTACCGTACCTCCTGACAAGACTGTCTTCGACCTTGACGTGGACGCCGTAAAGAAAGTTACGGAACTCAATCTGTTCGGCACCGTACTTCCTACAATGGTTTTTGCCAGGACGATGGCAGAGCAGAAGTCCGGTTCGATAATCAATTTCGCCAGCGAGTCTGCACTCAGGCCTCTTACCCGGGTGGCCGGATATGGGGTGGCAAAGGCTGCTGTAGCCAACTGGACAAAGTATCTCTGCGCTGAACTTGCCATGAAATTCGGGGAGGGCATAAGGGTAAATGCCATTGCGCCCGGCTTTCTGCTTACCAACCAGAACAGGACTCTCCTCACCAATCCTGACGGGAGCCTGACCCAGAGGTCACATACGATACTTGCACATACTCCTATCGGGCGGTTCCTGGAGCCGGAGGAGTTGCTCGGGACCCTCCATTGGCTGTCTTCGGATGCTTCACGGGCAGTTACAGGCACTGTAGTTGTCGTTGACGGAGGATTTGACGCATTTTCAATCTGATTTTTACGATATGTATCTGATGAAAGAGTGCTGGCGGTGGTATGGTCCGGACGACCCTGTCAGCCTGAGTTATATCAAGCAGGCGGGCGTGACAGACATTGTGCATGCCCTGCACCATATCCCCAACGGGGAAGTCTGGACGGTGGATGAGATACGCAGGAGACAGGAACTGATATCCGGCTCAGGCCTTGTGTGGAGCGTGGTGGAAAGTGTTCCGGTACATGAGCATATCAAGACCCGGACCGGTGATTTCATGAGGTATGTTGACAACTACCGGCAGACATTGCGTAACCTTGCGCAATGCGGTATCAGATGTGTCACCTACAATTTCATGCCAGTGCTCGACTGGACGAGGACCGACCTTTCCTATGAGTTGCCCGACGGGTCCCGGGCCCTGCGTTTCGAACGGGATGCCTTCATGGCTTTCGACCTGTATATCCTCAGGCGCAAAGGGGCTGAGGACGAATATTCCGATGAGGAGAAGGAAAGGGCGAAAGCCCGTTTCGGGAGAATGGATGCGGAAGAGGCCGGACTTCTTACGAGAAACATCATTGCCGGTCTGCCCGGGAGCGAGGAAAGTTTTACCATTGACCAGTTCCGGGAGGCTCTGGCACGGTATGACGGTGTTGATGCCGGACAGTTGCGGCGCAACCTCATCCTCTTCCTGCAGGAAATATGTCCGGCCGCTGATGAGTGCGGGGTAGAACTGGTCATCCATCCGGACGATCCTCCATATCCGATTTTCGGACTGCCGAGAATCCTTTCCACTGCAGAGGATTTCCGGAAGATAGTCAGGGCTGTCCCGAATGTTTCCAATGGACTCTGTCTCTGTACCGGGTCATTCGGTGTGCGTCCGGACAATGACCTTGTCTCCATGATGTATGAGTTCGGGGACAGGATAGGGTTCGTCCATCTGCGGAGTACGGCCCGGGATGCCATGGGCAATTTCTATGAGGCAGGGCATCTTGAGGGAGATGTGGATATGTACGGGGTGATGAAGGCCCTCCTTGAAGTCCAGCAGAGGAGGGGAGTGTCCATCCCGGTGCGTCCTGACCATGGGCATCAGATGTGTGATGATCTCGGACGCAGGTCCAATCCCGGGTATTCCTGCTATGGCCGCATGAGAGGTATCGCTGAACTCCGCGGGCTGCAGATGGGTATAGCAAAGTCCCTGTTCTGAGTCATCCCCTTTTGTCTGTACTCCTGATGGAGTCTTGTTTCAGATACTCAGTTCTCACGAAGGGAAAAACTTTTGACCTGCCCTCGTGTTTCTGTCCTTATGCCAGCAGTCTTTTTACTATGGCTGATATGAGACGGCCGTCAGCCTGTCCTGCAAGTCTTTTGGTGGCCACTCCCATCACCTTGCCCATGTCGGACGGCTTCTGTGCCCCTGTCTCTGCGATAATCTGTTTCAGGACATCTTCCACTTCGGCCTCACTGAGTTGTTTTGGAAGATATACTTCCATGGCGGCAGCCTCGGCAAGTTCATTCTCCGCGAGTTCCGGCCTGTTCTGGCTGGAATATATCTCCGCGCTTTCTTTGCGCTGCTTGACGAGTTTGCCGATGATTTTCACGATGTCGGCATCCGATACTTCACCGGAGCCGCCTTCAGATGTCCTGGCAAGGAGAATTGCTGCCTTTATGCCGCGCAGCGCAGCGAGACGGACTGTCTCGTGTGCTTTCATTGCGGACATCATGTCCGCCTGAATCTGTTTTTCGAGTTCCATAATCCAATTTTATTTAATGTCGGTTTGGCAAATGTCCGGATACGGTCCGCTACATTGGCTGCTTTCTACCGGAAGTCTTCAAAGTCAGGCATGGCAATCCCGGCTATGAAATCCTTGAACTGTCTGTCGTCCTTAGGGCAGATGAGAAGTACATCGTCTGTGTCTATCACCATGAAGTTCTCCAGCCCCTTGATGGCGACAAGTTTGTCCTTCTTCCTGGAGTAGACGAGCAGATTCCGGTTTCCGTCAGAAAGCCTTTCTCCGGAGATGAATGCGTTGCCGTGGTTGTCTTTCCTGTCATAGTGGCTGTAGAGGGCTTCCCAGTTGCCTATGTCGGCCCAGCCGAAGCGTGCCGGATATATCCATGCCCGGTCGGTCTTTTCCATTACACCGTAGTCGATGGAGATTTTGATGCAGTCGGAGTATGCCCTTTCGATGAATTCCTTTTCCATTGGGGAGCCGATGACATTTTCCCATCCGGCAAACAGCCTTGTGACTTCCGGAATATGTTTTTCCGCCTCTTCCCTGATGGTCCTTGCGTTCCATGCAAAGATACCTGCGTTCCAGAAGAATTCCCCGCTGTCGAGAAATACTTTCGCGAGCGCCGCATCCGGCTTCTCGGTAAAGGTCTTTACCGGCATCGGCTCCTCTTTTTCAAAGGCCGCTTTCCCTCCTGCGGCCTGGATGTATCCGTAGTTCGAGTCGGGCTTTGTAGGCCTGATGCCGAGTGTCATGAGTACATCGGTCTTTGCCGCATAGTCGAGGGCATCGGATATTGTCTTCCGGAATTTGTCCTCGTCCATTATGAGGTGGTCGGCAGGGGAGACCACCATTGTGGCATCCGGATTCCTCTTCAGCAGAGTGTATGTGGCGTAGATGATACATGGGGCCGTGTCCCTCCCGTATGGCTCTACAAGCAGATTCTCCGGCAGAAGTTCAGGTATCTGTCCCTTGACGAGATCCGTATATCTGGAAGTCGTCACCACGATGATGTTTTCCGCAGGGATGATCCCTGCAAATCTTTCGAAGGTATACCGCAGAAAGGATTTGCCTGTGCCTGCCATGTCGAGGAACTGTTTCGGATATGCGGTCCGGCTCACCGGCCAGAATCTTGTCCCGGCCCCTCCTGCCATGATCACGCAATAGTAGTTCTTGTCCATTATAATATCAGTGTTTTGTTTTATGCAGCCAGTCCTGAAAAGGCCCTATACGTATACCGGTATATAGGCATGCGGATAGTACCGCAGTTCAGTGGTTTTCCCGTCAAATGTCACTGTGGCGACATCGAAAAAGCATTCTCTGTCACCGGTGTCATGAGTCTTCATGTATCTGGAAGCCGCTGCCGCTATTCTTTTCTGTTTACCAGTGTCTACGCTTTCCACAGGGTCTGACATCAGCGGTGTCCGCCGGCTCTTTACCTCGACAAAATGTATGCCTTGGCTGTCCATCGATATGATGTCGATTTCGAGATGCCCGCTTCTCCAGTTCCTTTCAAGTATGGTATGTCCGCAGCCGAGGAGATGCCTGCACACCAGATCTTCCCCGTGTCTTCCTATCTTCCCCTCCTGTCCGGTGTTTTTCCTGTTCTCCATTGTTGCCCCTCCCCCTCAGTCAAATTTTACTATCGTGACTCCTGAGCCTCCATACTGTATGTGCTCATCGGTTGCGGATGCCACCCCGGGCGTTGCCCTCAGGAATTTCTGTATTTCTTCCCTGAGCGCCCCGGTACCTTTGCCGTGGATGATTCTCACGCTCGGGATGTTGAGCATGATGGCATCGTCCACATATCTCATGACTTTTTCAATCGCGTCGTTCACCCTTTCTCCGCGCACATCTATCTCCGGGCTGAAATTCAGTTTCCTCTCGGATATGGAGCGGTCTATATGTACGGAGGATACGGCTTTTGTGTTCTGGCGGACAGCGTCCTTGTATTCGTTGGAAGATATTCTCTCCACCTTGTCGGGGGACATCTTGCTGCTGATGTTGCCTATGCTTATTACCACAGCCTTTGCCGACACTTTTGTCACTTCCCCGACCATCCCGTTGCTTTTTACGCGCACTTTTTCCCCCACACTCAACGGCCTGTTCTGCAGCGCTTCGATCCTCTTCTGCTCTTCGTATTCCTCCTGTGCCTTTTTCCTTTCTTTTTCGTCGGCCTTCTGCAGGCGTCTCTGTCTCTCCCTCTCTTTCCTGGCGTCTATCTGCTTTATCTTGTGTTCGATATATTCATCGCGTTCCTTCTGTTCCTGCTGCTTTTTTCTGGACAGTATCGTCACGAAGTTCTGCAGTTCTTTTCTTGCCTCCTGCGTGATTTCCTTTTCTGCCTGGGCTTCTTTTATCGTCCTGATAGTGTTCTCGACCTGCCTGTTGGCCCCGCTGATGATTTCTTCCGCCTCTTTCCTGGCCTGTTCGAGAATCTCTTTCTTGGTCTTCTGGATTTCCAGCAGTTCTTTCTGGTAGCGGTCCGTGATGTTTTCCAGTGTCCTGTCCGTATTGCGGATTCTTGTCAGTTTCTCGTCGATGGCCTTTCTGCTTCTTGCGATTCTCCTCAGATTCCGCTCTATCCCGACGAATTCTTCCCCCACCCTTGTCTCGGCATCCTTTACGATGTTTTCCGGCAGCCCCATCTTCCTTGCAAGTTCAAATGCGAATGAGTTGCCGGGCAGACCCATTTCGAGTTTGAACAGCGGGGCAATGTTTTTCGCATCGAACATCATTGCGCCGTTGATGACGCCATTGTTCCCGTTTGATGCGTATAGTTTGAGGTTGGTATAGTGTGTCGTGATGATGCCGTATGCCCCTTTCCTGTCCAGTTCGTTGAGGATGGCTTCCGCGATTGCCCCTCCGGCTGCCGGCTCTGTCCCGGAACCGAATTCGTCTATCAGTACGAGTGTCCTGCTGTCCGCAAGGCGCAGCATTTCCTTCATGTTGGCAAGGAAGGAACTGTAGGTGCTGAGGTCATTGTCGATAGACTGGTCGTCGCCGATGTCCGCCATCACCCTGTCGAATACCATCATTTCCGAAGTCTCCGATGTAGGTATGAGCATGCCCCACTGGAACATGTACTGGAGCAGCCCCGCCGTCTTCAGGCATACCGATTTCCCGCCGGCATTCGGGCCTGAAATGAGCAGTATGTGCTTTTGCGGTGTGAGTGTGACTGTAAGCGGCACAATGTTCTTCCCCTCTTTCCTGAGTGTCCTTTCAAGCAGCGGATGCCTTGCCTTTCTCAGCGCCATCGTGTTTTCGGAGGAGATTATGGGCATGCCTGCTATGAAATCGAGGGCGGTCTGTGCCTTTGACATGATGAAGTCCATTTCTCCGAGATATGCGGCGGCATCCAGAAGTTCGGGTACATACGGCCTCAGGAAATCGCTGAATTCAGACATGATTTTCAGGATTTCCCGGCCCTCGGCAAATCTCAGCTCCTTTATCTGGTTGTCGAGTTCCACGATTTCGGCCGGCTCTATGAATGCTGTTTTCCCGGACGAGGACTCATCATAGACGAATCCCTGGATTTTTTTCTTGTTTGCGGCAGGCACCGGGATAAGCATTTTCCCGTCCCTTACAGATACGCCTGCATCGCTGTCCACAAGCCCCTCTTCCTGGGCCTTGCGCAGAATCGAACTGATGCGTCGTGAGATTGCCCCCTCTTTTTCCTTGAGCGCCCTGCGTATGCTGCAGAGCCCGTCCGATGCCGTGTCCTTGACCTCCCCGAACCTGTCGAGAATGCCGTCTATCCTTCTCTGGACTTCGGGAAAGCCCATTATTGCCGCCGCCATTCTCTTGAGCCCTGGATATACCTCGTCCTTTATGCCGCTGAAGAATGCCGATACCTTTCTCAAGGTCTCGAGCATCGTCTTGAGTTTTCTCATCGACAGAAGGTCTATGCATGAGGAGGATTTGTCCAGAGGCTTCAGAAAACCGAGGCAGTCTATGTATCCTGTTGTCGGGAATGACTCTTCGAACATCAGTATCAGCCGCATCTCGTCAGTCAGCAGCAGCCTTTTTCTTATCTCGGTCTCATCAGTACAGAAAAGTTCGGTCTGCGCCCGTTCTGCTGCATACTCTGTGGCACAACGGTCTGAAATCATCTTCCTTATCCTGTCGAATCCCAGCTTTTGTTCAAGCCTTGAGTCTATTCCTGTCTGTTCCCCTTCCATGATCCCGCGCTGAAATTTTATCTGCCTGTCAAGACTGCCGGATGCCGCCGTCAGGCCTGCTCTTCGGTCAATGAACTGCCGAGCAGAAGTTTGAGCTCATTGATGTTCTTTATCGGAGTGACATTGCCTCCCTTGACAAAAGAAATCCTGCCCGTCTCCTCAGATACCACTATCACATCGGCATCGGTTATCTCCGATATCCCTATCGCCGCCTTGTGCCTCATCCCGAAACTTGGCGGAATATTTACCCTTTCAGTGATAGGCAGGGTGCATCTTGCAGCCACGATCCTGTCGCTGTTGATGATGACTGCGCCGTCATGCAGTGGCGAGTTCTTGAAGAAAAGGTTCATGATGAGCCTTCTGCTTATACGTGCGTCTATCTTGTCTCCGGTGGCTATTATATCATCTATATTGTCGAAATGAGGGATGACTATGAGCGCCCCTGTCATCGCTTCGGACATGTACCTGCAGGCCTCGGTGAGTTCATTGACGGACACGCTGTCCATCTTCGGCTCCTGCCTCCCGAACAGTTTGTTCAGGAACCCTTTCCCGTTGGTGGCTATCTTGTATCTGCTTCCGAAATTGATAAGGAAACGCCTTATCTCCGGCTGGAATATGACTATCAGGGCTATCACTCCGACGTCAAGCACTGTCCCCATTATGGCGGACATCAGCCTCATGTCCAGGGCATCCACTATCACCCGCAGCACATACAGGGAAATTATCGCCACGAAGATGCTCATGGCTGAAGACCCCCTTATCCAGCGGAAGGCATAATATATTATAAGTGCCACCAGAATGATGTCCAGGACATCCATCAGTGACAGGTTCAGAAATCCGAATAATGCCAGAACCATTCCCTATTGCCCTTAAAAGTCTTGTCGTCGCAAGTGTGCTGTCTTGCCCGACTCGCAAAGATAGTCAAAACATATGACTTGCGGAAATATGTCCCGTCTCTTCCGGTTATTTTTCTTTTCAAAATATTGAAAATTAAAATTTTAATCGTATATTTGCAGCCCGCCAAAATATATGGCGGGATATAAATTATTGATAAACAATTAATTAAACAAACCAATGCCTGGATTAATTGGAAAGAAAATCGGAATGACTTCCGTTTTCGGTGCCGATGGAAAAAATATTCCATGCACCGTCATTGAGGCTGGTCCATGCGTAGTCACGCAAATCCGTACAGTAGAGAAAGATGGTTATGCCGCTGTACAGCTTGCCTATGACGAAATCAGCGAGAAGCATGCCAGCGCTCCGCTCATGGGGCATTTCAAAAAGGCAGGAACCACACCTAAGCGCAAGCTTGTCGAGTTCAAGGCAGACTTCGCTCAGGAGCTTAAATTGGGCGACGTGCTCACTGTTGCAGATGTTTTCGCGGACACTGCCTATGTGGACGTTGTCGGTACTTCTAAAGGTAAAGGTTTCCAGGGAGTCGTGAAGCGTCACGGCTTCGGTGGAGTGGGCGGCCAGACACACGGCCAGCACAACAGGCTCCGTCACCCTGGTTCCCTCGGTGCATCATCCTGGCCGTCACGCGTGTTCAAGGGCATGAGGATGGCAGGACACACAGGCAATGCCCGTGTGAAGATCTTCAACCTTGAGGTGATCAAAGTGATGCCTGAGAACAATCTTCTCGTAGTGAAAGGCTCTGTTCCTGGAGCAAGGGGTTCATATGTAATTTTGGAGGATTAAGGTTATGGAATTGTCAGTTTATAAAATTGACGGATCAGAGTCCGGGAAGAAGGTCGTTCTTGACGAGCGTGTTTTCGGCATCGAGCCTAATGACCATGCCATTTATCTTGATGTAAAGCAGTACCTCGGCAACCAGAGGCAGGGTACTCACAAGACCAAGGACAGGAGTGAGGTTGCATACAGCACCAAGAAGCTCATCCGCCAGAAAGGTTCCGGCGGAGCACGTCATGGAAGCCGCAAGGCAGGAATCTATACCGGTGGCGGACGCGTATTCGGCCCTAAGCCGCGCGACTACCGCACGAAACTGAACAAGAAGCTCAAGCAGCTTGCAAGGTTCTCTGCCCTTTCATACAAGGCACAGGAAAATGCCATTGTGATGGTAGAGCCGTTTACAATGGAGGCTCCTAAGACCAAGGAGTTCATCCAGATTCTCAAGAATATCAAGGCCGGGGACAGGAAAGTGCTTTTTGTCATTCCGGAGAATTCGAAGAATATCTACCTTTCGTCACGCAACCTTCCTGAGGTAAAGGTGATAACTGTAGACGAGATCAACACTTATACCATTCTGAATGCATATTCAATGGTAATGGTTGACGGTGTGCAGGACATCCTTTCATCAAGAATCAAATAACAAGATTGAGCGATGGGAATCATAATTAAGCCAATAGTAACAGAAAAGATGACGGTTCAGGGCGAGAAATTGAACCGCTACGGTTTTATTGTTGACCGTCATGCCAACAAGATAGAGATCAAGGATGCAGTCGAGCAGATGTACAATGTGACTGTTGCAGACGTGAACACCCTTAACTATCATGGCAAGAAGAAATCACGCTATACCAAGGCAGGTATGCTCAGAGGACGCGAGAATCACTACAAGAAAGCGTATGTGACTCTTGCCGGTGAAGACAAGATCGATTTCTACAGTAACATTTAAGGAGGACTCAGGAAATGGCAGTAAGAAAATTCAAACCGGTAACCCCGGGTCAGAGAAACAAGGTAATCAGCGCTTTTGATGACATTACCTGCAAGACTCCTTATAAACCGCTTCTTGAACCTCTCAAGAAATCAGGCGGACGCAACAACCAGGGAAAGATGACCATGCGCTACATCGGCGGCGGACATAAGAGAATGTACCGCGTCATCGACTTCCTCCGTGCAAAGGACGACTGCAAGGCTACGGTCCTGACCATCGAGTATGATCCGAACCGCAGTGCACGTATCGCCCTTGTACAGTATGAAGACGGCGTGAAGAAATATATCATCGCGCCTAACGGACTCAAGGTCGGCCAGGTGATCGCTTCCGGTCCGGGAGTGGCCCCTGAAGTCGGCAACGCTCTTCCTCTTGGGGAAATTCCTCTCGGTACGCTTATCCACAATATCGAGCTCCGTCCGGGACAGGGTGCCGCAATGGCACGCAGCGCCGGTACATTTGCCCAGCTCGCAGCACGTGAAGGCAACTATGCCATCCTCCGTCTCCCTTCAGGCGAGACAAGAATGGTGCTCGTTACCTGCCGCGCTACCGTGGGTACCGTATCCAATCCGGATCACAATTTGGAGTCTCACGGAAAAGCCGGACGCAGAAGATGGCTCGGACGCCGTCCTCGCAACCGTGGTGTCGTGATGAACCCTGTTGACCACCCTATGGGAGGTGGTGAAGGACGTGCATCAGGTGGACATCCACGTTCACGCAAGGGCATGCCGGCTAAGGGCTATAAGACACGTAATCCTAAGAGCACTTCAAACAAGTTCATCATTGAAAGAAGGAAAAAATAACGGAATAAAACTTAAGAGATTATGAGTCGTTCATTAAGAAAAGGTCCTTATATTCAGGAAAGCCTGGAAAAGAAAATTCTTGCTATGAATGAAGGTAGCATGAAGAAAGAGGTTGTCAAGACTTGGTCACGCGCAAGCATGATATCTCCTGACTTTGTGGGTCACACTATCGCTGTTCATAATGGAAACAAGTTTATTCCTGTTTACGTTACTGAGAACATGGTAGGCCACAAACTCGGTGAGTTCGCTCCGACAAGAACATTCAGAGGCCATTCGGGCAATCGTAAATAATTTTAAAGTAAATTGCAATTATGGGAGCTCGTAAAAGAAAGATGGCCGAGAGGCTTAAAGAAATAAAGAAGCAGACAGCTATAGCAAAACTGAATGATGTGCCTACATCACCCCGTAAGATGCGCCTCGTGGCAGACATCATAAGGGGGGTTGAGGTCAACCGCGCCCTTGATATCCTGAGGTATTCCAAGAAGGAGGCATCTGTGCGTCTGGAGAAACTTCTCCGCAGCGCAATCGCCAACTGGGAGGCAAAGAACCAGGACAGGAGCCAGGAACTGGATAACGGCAATGTATATGTGCAGACCATCATGGTAAATGAGGGCCGTACGCTCAAGAGAATCCGTCCTTGTCCGCAGGGAAGGGCCGGCAGGATCCGCAAGCGTTCCAACCATGTTACCGTCATCCTCGATGTCAAGAAACCAACTGCAACAGTGGAGGAATAAATTATGGGACAGAAAACAAATCCTATCAGCAACAGAATCGGTATCACCCGTGGTTGGGACTCTAACTGGTGTGGTGGTAGTTATGCGGAAAAGATAGCCGAAGACTATGAGATCCGCAAATATCTTGTTAACCGTCTTGCAAAGGCAAGCCTTTCCAAGATTGTTATCGAGAGGACACTCAAGCTGATCACTGTGACAATCCACGCCGCCAGACCGGGTGTCATCATCGGAAAAGGCGGGGCCGAGGTCGACAAGCTCAAGGAAGAGCTCAAGAAAGTCACCAGCAAAGATGTGCAGATCAACATCTTTGAAGTGAAGAAGCCTGAGGTTGATGCACATATCGTGGCAGACAACATCGCCCGTCAGATCGAGGGCCGTGTTTCATACAGGAGAGCCATCAAGATGGCTGTCGCAACTACCATGAGGGTCGGTGCAGAAGGTATAAAGGTTCAGATCAGCGGCCGTCTCGGCGGGGCTGAAATGGCCAGAAGCGAGATGTTCAAGGAGGGACGTACTCCTCTCCATACTTTCCGTGCAGATATAGACTATGCTTTGGCAGAGGCTCACACGAAAGTGGGTGTCCTTGGAATCAAGGTGTGGATTTGCAACGGCGAGGTTTATGGAAAGAGGGATCTTTCACCGAATGTAGGCGTAGTAGCAGCCCAGCCTAACAACGGACGTCAGCGCCGTGACGGTGACCGCCGTCGTGGAGGCCGTGGCGACCGTCGTCGCGGAGGCCGCGGTGACAGGCAGGAACGCCGTCGTGAAGAATAGGAATAAGGTTGATTCATAAATAAGAGAGAGGGTGGCAAATCGATTAAGCCACCCTCTCTCTTTTAATTATCGTCCGTTGCCGTTATTGTCATTCTCTATTCGTTTTTTGCTTTTCCTCCTATCAGTTTCCATACGCCGGCCGAAAGCAGTGCGCCGATAAACGGAGCCACGATGAATATCCAGAGCTCGGACAATGCTTTCCCGCCTTCGAAAATGGCAGGCCCTATGCTCCTTGCAGGGTTCACGGATGTTCCGGTAATAGGGATGCATACGATGTGTATGAGTATGAGTGACAATCCTATTGCCAGTCCTGCAAAGTTCCCGGCCCCTTTCTTGCTGTCAGTCGTTCCCAAAACGACCAGGACGAATACGAAGGTGAAGAATACTTCGGCCAGGAAACCTCCCAGAACGCCTACACCAGGATTGCATGCGTTGGCTCCCGTCCTGGTTGCATATTCGAAATCTATGACCGAAGTCAGGAGATAAAGTAATGCGGATGCTATTATGGCTCCGATGACCTGGAAGAGCATGTACATCAGCCCCTCTTTGACTTTCATCCTGCCGGAGGCCATGCAGCCCAAAGTGATTGCAGGATTGATATGGCAGCCGGAAACGCCTCCGATAGTATAGGCCATAGCGACTACCGACAGACCGAATGCGGCTGCGACCATCAGGACTTGTGCCGGGGTTCCGCAACCTCCGTTGAAAATGGCACTTCCGCATCCCATCAATACAAGGACGAAGGTGCCGAACATTTCTGCTAAATACTTTCTCATGATGCTGTTATTTAGAAATAATGTCCCAATATAATAAAATATGTCATTCGCTC
>JADILX010000092.1 GCA_017695025.1 Candidatus Cryptobacteroides excrementavium | reverse complement strand
CTCTTCATCGTATAATCTTTGTTATATCTCAAGTCTGTCCTCAGGCTCCCGATCCATTCCGGTATCTCTACCTTGAATCGACGCTCTCTCTCATTGTTTTCGGTACTTGCTTGTACTTAGTCTTTCAATATTTTCAAAGATCTCTTTCCCGTTTCTTTCCGCGGGTTGACTTCACCGGACTTCGGTTTGTCTTGTCCTCATTACCGGAAAGTAACCCCGTCGGTCATTTCCGAAACGGGCTGCAAAGATACGGACTTTTTTCATCTCTCCAAACTTTTTCGTCTTTTTTTTCATTTTTTTTATCACCTTTGCAGTCTGGACTGTGAGACTTTGTCCTGAATTGACTTTACACAGACACGGAAATGGCATCTTACTGGCAAATATTGATCGTATTCGCTAAAATCGGGGCATTCACCATCGGTGGAGGCTATGCGATGATTTCCATGATCCAGAGCGAAATAGTCAGGCGCGGCTGGCTCGAAGAAAAAGATTTTCCAGACATCATCGCCCTGGCCCAGTCTGCCCCGGGACTTCTTGCCGTGAACATCTCCATCTTCATAGGCTACAGGCTAAGGGGAGTGAAAGGAAGTATTGTCGCCACTCTCGGCAGCATCTTCCCGTCGTTCCTCATCATCCTCCTGATAGCCATGATATTTTCCGGGTTCCAGGACAACCAGACAGTAAGGAGGATCTTCATGGGCATCAGGCCGGTAGTGGTCGCCCTGATAGCAGTCCCGATGCTGCAGATGGCAAGAAAGACCAACAGGAACTGGATATCATGGGCGCTGAGCATTGTCACCATCGGACTTGTGGCCTTTCTCAAGGTTTCACCTATATATATACTCGTCATCGTGGCTGTCGTCGCCTACGCTGTCGCAAAATACCGTGAAAGCACACGGGAAAAGGAGGACAGATGATATACCTCGAACTGTTCACTACATTCTTCGTGATAGGCTTCTTCACAATAGGCGGAGGCTACGCCATGCTGTCGCTCATACAGGCCCAGGTAGTCACGGTGCATAACTGGATAGACGAGGACACTTTCACCGACATAGTGGCGATATCCCAAATGACACCGGGCCCGATAGGCATCAACAGTGCCACCTACATAGGATATACCGTCCTCGAACAGACCGGAGCCCCGCAATTCATGTGCATCCTCGGCTCATTCAGCACCACAATTGCTGTCGTTCTGCCCTCCTTCATAATCGTCCTTGCGATGTGCAGGATGTATTCAAGGTTCAAGAACAACATGGTGTTCAAAGGTCTCATGGACGGGCTAAGGCCGGCAGTCGTCGGCCTTATAGGGGCCGCCGCGATAGTCCTCATGACAAAGGAAAATTTCCCCGACTGGAAAAGCTGGATACTTTTCGCTGCGGCATTTGCCGTCTCGTGGTGGAAAAAAGCCGGGCCTATCACCACCATCATAGCCGGAGGCATTATGGGGCTGCTGCTGTATTGACAATTCATGAGTTCTTTCTATCTTTGCAGCCATTTATAAAATGACGGCAGAAATCCATCGCGCGATACAATGAATTGGATACAGGAAATATTGTTCCAGCCTTCCGCACTGCAGACAGTGATAGTCCTGGCCACAGTCTCGGCCATAGGGGTATATCTCGGCCGGCTGAAACTGTGCGGCATCTCTCTCGGGGTGACCTTCGTGTTCTTTGCAGGGATTATCGCGGGGCATTTCGGAGTGACCCTCAACAAGGACATGCTTTCATTTGCCCAGAATTTCGGGCTTATAGTGTTCATCTATACCCTGGGGCTCCAGGTTGGCCCGGGATTTTTCTCGTCTTTCAAGAAAGGCGGCATCAAACTGAACATGCTGTCACTCGCTGTCGTATTTTTAGGGACAGCCATGGCCATCGGCCTGTGCTATATCACCGGCATCTCCCTGTCCGACATGATGGGCCTGCTCTCAGGGGCCGTCACCAACACCCCTATGCTCGGAGCGGCACAGCAAGCACTGCTGCAGGTAGAGCCTGACAACGCAAAAGGCGTAACGGACATGGCACTGGCATGCGCAGTGACCTACCCGCTCGGAGTCATCGGAGTCATACTTGCCATCATCGTCCTTAAAGCCATATTCGGCTCAAAAGGGGAAAAAGCAAGTCCCGAAGAGAACGCCATGAAGACCTATGTGGCAGAATTCCTCGTAAGCAATCCGGCCATCTTCGGGAAAAGCATAAAAGAGGCCATGCACATGACCGACAGGCATTTCGTCATCTCCCGCATATGGAGAGACGGGAAAGTGCGCATACCGACCTCCGAAACCAGGCTGCTGAAAGGAGACCAGTTGCTGGTCGTGTCTACAAGAGCGGATGTAGAGAAGGCCACCGCCCTTTTCGGAGAACAGGAAAACGAAGACTGGAACAAGGAAGGCATCGACTGGAATGCCATAGACAGCCAGCTCGTATCCAGAAGGATACTTGTCACACGCAACCGTATCAACGGGGTAAAACTCGGCTCACTGCGTCTTCGCAATCTGTACGGGATAAACATCACACGCGTCAACAGGGCCGGTATAGACCTGCTTGCTTCGCCGGACCTCAGGCTGCAGGTCGGAGACAAACTGACTATCGTAGGCGAAGCCAATGCCATCAACAATGTAGGGAAAATCCTCGGGGACGAGGCCAAAAGGCTCAACCGCCCCAATCTGCTTGCCATCTTCATAGGGCTTGCCGTCGGAGTGTTCATAGGGGCCATACCGTTCTCCATTCCGGGCATGAGCACACCTGTCAAACTCGGTATAGCAGGAGGGCCTATAGTTATAGGCATCCTGATGGGGGCTTTCGGGCCTCGGATTCATCTCACCACCTATACCACCGAGAGCGCCAATCTCATGATGAGGGAATTCGGCCTTGTCATCTATCTTGCATGTCTGGGTCTCGACTCGGGAGAGCATTTCTTCGAGACTGTCTTCAGGCCGGAAGGTCTGCTGTGGGTAGGGACAGGATTTGTACTCGCAACCGTCCCGGTGCTCATAGTCGGGTGGATATCAAGCCGTTTCCTGAACATAGACTATGCCCATAATGCAGGCATGCTGTGCGGGAGCATGGCGAACCCTATGGCCCTCAACTATGCCAACACCACCGTATCCGGAGATGAGCCGTCGGTAGCCTACGCGACAGTCTACCCTCTATCCATATTTGTGAGAGTCATCACGGCCCAACTGATACTGCTGATTCTCTGACAGCCAGCCAGGAAAACT
Source organism: Candidatus Cryptobacteroides excrementavium (assembly GCA_017695025.1). Taxonomy (GTDB): domain Bacteria; phylum Bacteroidota; class Bacteroidia; order Bacteroidales; family UBA932; genus Cryptobacteroides; species Cryptobacteroides excrementavium. Next base: position 367 of record JADILX010000092.1, on the reverse strand, counting down.
CATATTATTCCGTCCCGGATGAGGGAATACGGAAATTTGTGCCTATATTTATCGGTGATATGAAAAATATTCCAAAACCAATCCGATAATTTCTTATGCACAGATTACAGATTCCATTGATTGCGGCAGCCATGATCGCTGCCGTATCATGCAGCCGGACAGACTCCGGCACTGTGGAGATAATCCCTTATCCAAACCACGTCGCCGTCCATTCCGGCTCATTCACCGTCGCCGGGGCGGAATTCCGCTGCAGCCCTGAAATCGGGACAAAGGAGAGGAAAGTCATCTCGGAATTTGCCGAAAGGCTCTCAGCCGTATCCGGGATAACAAGTGAAGTGACAGAGGGGGACAAAGGAGACGGACTTGT
>JADILX010000091.1 GCA_017695025.1 Candidatus Cryptobacteroides excrementavium | reverse complement strand
GAGTCTGAAACATCAAATGCACAGTTCGAACTCAGCCCTCAGTTCAGTTATTTTGTAATTGACAATCTCGAACTCTCAGCCGGACTCAAATATACTCTTGATGCGGTAGAAAAAAATACTCTGAACGTTGCAATGTTCACAGTTGGAGCCAACTACTATCTTCCTCTTGTAAAAGGCAAGTTGTTCTACACTCCTGGTGTACAGTTCGGCTTTGGAGGCGGTTCACAGATCGTAGATTTTGGTGGAGAAAAATTTACTGGGAAACTTCCTTTTGCATTCGGATTTTCTGCTGACCTCGGCAAATTCGAATTCAAGGCGCTTGATTGCCTCGGAGTTACCCTCAATGCACTTGACTTCACAGTGCTTTATCTGACAACTGAAGCAAAAACTTCAGTAACCAACTTCACTGCAGGCTTCAACTACGGGATGTCCGTCGGAGTCAAATATTATTTTTAATCGGTCAAGAGAGACAGCCTGACTGATATACAAAAAAGAGGGTGAGCCAGACTTTTGGCTCACCCTCTTTTTTGTCCGTATTCCTGATGGGGGTCTGCAAGGAGGCCTGCACTCAACTGCCGATTTCCGCACTCTTGCCGGAATGCTCGTCACGGGCAAAGAATTTCCACTGGAAAAATATCAGATACAAGGCTCCGCATGTGACACAACTGTCGGCAAAATTGAACACCGGGGCAAAGAACCTGAACGGATTGCCTCCTATCAGCGGAAGCCACTCCGGGAATGTAGTATCGATAATAGGGAAATAGAACATATCCACGACATGTCCGAACATAAATGGCGCATAGCCCCATATGAGACCGTAGAAAAAGCAGTCGATGATGTTGCCGAGGGCACCCGCTGTAATCAGAGTAAGTCCGACAACGACCCCGGCAGGAGTGTCAGGCTTCTTGACAAGCCTTGATATCCAATATACAAGCAGCCCGAAGAACACAATCCGGAACAGGGACAGGAGAAACTTCCCTACAGCCCCGCCGAATTTCATCCCGAATGCCATCCCTTCATTTTCGATGAAATAGATCTGGAACCAGTCCCCGAATACATGTATGCTCTCGCCCAGAGACATGTTTGTCTTGACAAGTACCTTTATAATCTGGTCAATGACCACAAGCAATGCCCCGAGAATCAGGAGCCTGTTACCTTTTGAAATCTTCATCGTCCTCCTTTTACCTCCGTAATACGGCCAGGCTGTCTCCTGCACACGAAAGTACATGCGGCAGAAAAATGTCACCCCGGGCCGGAGTCCGGGATGATATTATTTGTTCTTGTTGAGCATTTCCTTGGCCTCGACTGTAAGCGTAGCATGAGGGACAAGCCTGAGCCGTTCCTTCGGTATAAGTTTGCCTGTCACGCGGCACACGCCGTAAGTCTTGTTTTCGATGCGCACAAGAGCAGCCTCAAGGTTCTGGATAAACTTGTACTGGCGCTGTGCAAGGGCACCTGCCTCCTCCTTGGAAAGCGTAGACGCACCCTCCTCCATCACCTTGAAAGTAGGGGAAGTATCCTCAATGTCGTTGCTCGAGCCATGAGTGACTACATCCCTCAATGTCTTATACTCTTTCTTTGCCTTTTCAAGCATGTCAAGAATGATGGCCTTGAACTCCTGCAGTTCTTCATCGCTGTAACGTACCTTAGGTTCAGTTCCGTTCACTTTCTTTTCTTCTGCCATAACTTCAGAATTATTATAAGTATTGGTTATTATTATAGTCGTGTCCGGTCAAAGTTTTTTGACAGATATCCTTATCGTACCATCCTCCCATTCTACTTCATGGGCATCGGCAGGGGCGCCGCTTCCTGTCGTGACACTTCTGGCAAGCGTCTGCGTCTCCACATATTTCCCGAAAGAGCCAAGCGAAGCATCGATTGCCGCAGCGTTCTCCTCAGAAGGCCAGATGGTGACAGATATCTTGTCAGTGACATCAAAACCGCTGTCCTTGCGCAGATTCTGTATCCTGTTGATGAGTTCGCGGGCAATCCCCTCTTTTCTGAGGTCGTCGGTGACAGTAATGTCAAGAGCCAGAGTCACCGGGCCGTCTGTTGCCACAAGCCAGCCAGGCATATCCTCTGATGATATCTCATAGTCGCCTTTGGACAGGGAGACATCCCCTGACGGAAGATGGAGCACATAGGCAATCCCTGTGGCCTCGGCTGCCTGGATACCGGTTATCTCTTCCTGGGACAGCGTGCCGAAAGCGGCAGCAATCTCTTTCATCTGCTTTCCATAAGCCTTGCCGAGGGTCTTGAAGTTCGGCTTAATCCTCTTGGTGATAAGCCCGGCGGTATCATGGATAAACTCCAGTGACTTGACGTTCACCTCACCGAGAAGAAGGTCCTTGACTTTCTCAATCTGGCCGCGCACCTTGTCATCCATTACAGGCATCACAATCCTTGAGAGCGGCTGCCTTACCTTGATGTTCACCTTTCTCCTGAGGGCAAGCACCATGGATGACGCCCGCTGGGCGAGTTCCATGCGTTCTTCAAGATCCTTGTCCACCACTCCTGACTCATATTCAGGCATGAGGGTGAAATGTACAGACTCCGCTCCAGGAACGAGATCCAGATAAAGCCTGTCCATGAAGAACGGGGCAATCGGAGCGGCAAGTTGCGCTATATTCACGAGCACAGTGTACAGTGTCTCATAAGCCGACAGTTTGTCGGTGTCCATTGTCCCTCCCCAGAAACGCTTCCTGCCAAGACGCACATACCAGTTGCTGAGATGGTCACACACGAAGTCCTGTATCAGGCGGCCGGCCGTAGTGATGTCATAGTCCTCATATGCGGCCTTCACATCCTTGATGAGGGTATTCATCAGGGATATGATCCATCTGTCGAGTTCCGGCCTGTCTGCGACAGGTATCTTTTCCGCAGTCTCAGGGTCGAAGCCGTCGACATTGGCATACAGGGCAAAGAATGAATATGTGTTGTAGAGGGTCCCGAAGAATTTCCTCCTCACTTCATCTACACCCGCCTCGTCGAACTTAAGGTTGTCCCAAGGCTGGGAATTGGTGAGCATATACCATCTGAGGGCATCTGCACCGTATTTATCCAGAGCCTTGAACGGGTCTACGGCATTACCCAGACGCTTGCTCATCTTGTTGCCGTCCTTGTCAAGAACAAGCCCGTTCGAAATGACCCTCTTGAAAGCACATTTGTTGCTTACCATCGTATTGATGGCATGAAGAGTATAGAACCAGCCCCTCGTCTGGTCGACTCCTTCAGCGATGAAATCAGCCGTCCGTCCGAATCTCGGTGAATGGAGGTTGCGGAGACCTTCCTGCGCATAAGGCATGGCTCCGGAATCAAACCAGACATCAATGAGGTCTGCCTCACGTGTCATTTTCTTCCCGGATGGGGAGACGAGGAAGATTTCATCGGCATAAGGCCTGTGGAGATCTATCCTGCTGTAGTTCTCCTTTGACATGTCATCCGGATCGAATCCCTTGTCCTTTAGAGGGTTGGTCTGCATGACACCTGCAGACACAGATTTCTCGATCTCCGCATACAGTTCCTTCAGCGAACCGATGCACTTCTCTTCCTTCCCGTCTTCGGTACGCCATACCGGAAGAGGGGTACCCCAGTAGCGGCTGCGGGAAAGGTTCCAGTCCTGGATGTTCTCAAGCCATTTGCCGAACCGGCCTGTACCGGTGGAAGCCGGCTTCCACATGATGGTATTGTTCAGCTCGATCATCCGGTCACGCACGGCAGTAGTCTTTATGAACCATGAGTTGAGCGGATAATAGAGCACAGGCTTGTCTGTCCTCCAGCAATGAGGATATGTATGCACATGCTTCTCTATCTTGAATGCCTTGCCCTGCTGCTTGAGCATCACGCAAAGGTCGATATCGAGAGTCGGTGCATCCGGGGCGAGAGAAGAGTCATATGCATTCTTGACATATCTGCCTGCATATTCAGCGTACTCAGGGGAAACGCGTTCTGCAACATAGTCCGGGTCCATGTCCTCAAGCCGGTAGAAGCGGCCTTTCCTGTCGACCTGGGCCTGCCTTTCCCCATTCCTGTCCACAACCATGAGTGGAGGGACTCCATTGGCCTTTGCCACCTTGTCATCGTCGGCACCGAAAGTCGGGGCTATATGGACTATACCCGTAGTGCCTTCCTCCGTCGTCACATAATCTCCCGGAATCACCCTGAAGGCGCCTTCGTCCGGCCTGAACCACGGGATCAACTGATGATATGAAATCCCTGTCAACTGGCTTCCCTTGAACTCTCCGTCAAGAACCCTGTATGGCACGAGTTTGTCGCCCGGCCTGTAGTCTTCAAGTGCGACATCCTTGGCCTTGGGATTGAATACGGAATCCACAAGGGATTTTGCCACGACGTACACAGCAGGAGCCCCGGAGTATGGGTTGAACGACATGACCCTGACATATGTGATGTCCGGGCCGACACACAACGCGGTGTTGGACGGAAGTGTCCACGGAGTCGTTGTCCAGGCAAGGAAATATACCGGCACTGTCTCACAGCCGTAAAGCGGCTGGGACTTTTCGTTCTTTATGACTTCAAACTGCACGACGGCAGTGGTGTCCTTTACATCCTTGTAGCAGCCAGGCTGGTTGAGTTCGTGGGAACTCAGGCCAGTGCCGGCCGCAGGGGAATATGGCTGTATCGAATATCCCTTATAGAGCAGGCCCTTGTCATATATGTCCTTCAGAAGATACCACAATGTCTCGATATACCTGTTGTCATAGGTGATATAAGGGTCATCCATATCCACCCAATACCCTATTCTCTCCGTAAGGGCGACCCATTCGCGGGTATATTTCATCACTTCCTTGCGGCACGCATTGTTGTAGTCCTCGACACTTATTCTGGTGCCGATGTCCTCCTTTGTGATACCGAGCATCTTCTCGACACCCAGTTCAACCGGGAGCCCGTGCGTATCCCATCCTGCACGCCTGTCCACCCTGTATCCGCTCTGGGTCTTGTAACGGCAGATGGCGTCCTTGATGGAACGCGCCATGACATGATGTATGCCCGGCATGCCGTTGGCAGACGGCGGGCCTTCGAAAAACACAAACTCAGGAGCACCTTCCCTCACCTGCAGAGATTTTCTGAAGGCATTGTTGCGTTTCCACCTCTCCAGAATACTGTTATTGACAGAAACAAGGTCAAGGCTCTTATATTCGTTGAATTTCATACTGCAACTTATTCAAATTTTATCTAATTTTGCATTCCGGGTCATGCGGCCTGGAAATTTTCAATCTGCAAATATACGGATTTTTATTGCAAAATGAATGTTATAGACATTATTCTCTTGATATGCTTTGTGCCGGCTGTCATAATGGGACTCAGGAAAGGTTTCATTGCGCAGGTCATAGCCATAATATCCATAATACTCGGCATATGGCTCTCATTCCAGTTCTCGGCGGCACTGAGCGGATGGCTCGGGCAATGGATCGAATCTTCCGAGACCATACTGCACGTAATATCGTTTGCAGTCATACTCATCATCGTCATCCTGCTGCTCGGTCTCGCGGGCAAACTGCTTGAGGCGTCAATAAAAATCATCCTGCTCGGATGGCTCAACAGGCTGCTCGGGGTCGTCTTCGCCATACTGAAATACGCACTGGTACTCGGGCTGCTCGTAATGCTGTTCGACTCACTGAATGAATCCATCCACATCGTCAGGAAAGACGTCATAGACGGCTCCCTGCTCTACAGGCCGTTCCTGTCTATGGCCAACTCGATATTCCCATACCTTAAAGAACTGGTATCCTGACACATCCTCAACAACCGGAAACAATGGAAAGAATAATACTCCTCGAAACATCCACGGCATTGTGCTCGGCAGCGATAGCCGAAGACGGACAAATCGTTGCCTACAGAGAGAGCACGGGCCCACGGTCGCACGCATCGCTCACCGCTGTCTATGTCAAGGAAATGCTGGACAGCAGACAATGTACGGCTAAAGACTGCTCCGCCGTCTGCGTAAGCATGGGACCAGGCTCATATACAGGACTGAGAGTGGGTGTATCCACTGCAAAAGGGCTGTGTTTCGGGGCAGGGATACCGCTTCTTGCAGTCGGCACACTGGAAGTGCTTGTCGCACAGGCCATCCTCGAGGGGCTTCTTCCTGACGGATGCCGCCACATCGTACCTATGATAGACGCCAGAAGGATGGAAGTCTATACAGCAGTATTCACAGCCGAAGGAAAGCGTCTCACTGAGACTTCACCGCTTGTCGTCTCAGAAGAAAGTTTCCGGGAACTCAGGGAGGAAGGCCCGGTCCTGTTCATAGGGGACGGGGCGGGGAAATGCGCGGAAATACTGGCCTCCGGCAATTCACATTTTATCCAATGCTGCCCGAAAGCGTCTTCCATGCTCATCCCGGCAACCACAGAATACAAAGAAAAACGGTTCAAAGACGTTGCGTACTTCGAACCGTTCTATCTTAAGGAATTTGTTGCCACTTCGAGCAAGAAGAAACTTTTCTGAAGTCTTCCGGCAGGCTCCCTACAGAAGTCTCCTCAGAAGGGCCCTGAGAGAAGCCTCGTCAGAGACCGTAGCGTTGACAAGTTCCCCGTCAGCAATAAAGAATGACACCGGGAGGCTGCCTACATTGTAGGATCTTGCAGCCGGAGAATTGAGACCAAGCACATCACATACATTGATCCACTCCAGTCCCTGATCCTTGACTGTCCTTGCCCATACTGCCTTGTCTGCATCAAGTGCCACCTGATAGATTTCAAATCCCTTTGAATGGAAATCCCCGTATACAGGCCTGAGCACATCGAGATTGAACATCTTCTGCATTGCATCCCCGGAAGACCAGAAATGCACCATGATGACTTTGGCATCCACGTCACTGAGCCTGTGTCTGACCGCATTGACATCCGAGAGTTCAATATCGGGGAATCCGACTTCCTCTGCCCCCTGGAGTCTGACCCTCAATTCGAGAAAGTCCGCCCGTCTTTCGGCCTCTGCCCTGAGCGACTTCACATATTTCGACTCCGGATAGACAGTCTCAAGGGAGTCGCATATATTCCTGAAATGGATGGCATCCGTATCCTGGCCGAAAACTGGAAGGTTCTCTCCGGCACTCTGATAGAATACAGGTATGACTGTAAGCGAGTACGGATGTTCCATGACATATTTCACCCGGTCCCTGTAATATTCAGTATAGACACGGCCCATCTCCCTTGTCAGTTCCCTGGCATTGTCCGAGCCGGGGACAGCCTGCTCAAGCCTTGAGGCCAGAGACAGGAAGGATGAGGAAAAATCCGAGAACTCCTTTTCGACTTCCGCAAGCAGGCGGCAGTCTTCCGAGCCTTCCACTTCATATACACCGGTAGTGTCTGCCTTCACAATCACCTTGTCCCCCCTGTCGAGCAGAAGCGAGGCAATCCTCTTATCGCCATGAAAAAGATATACAAACTCCGGCTGCCCCTTTTC